>JAZOAJ010000233.1:0-5830 GCA_045595385.1 Lachnospiraceae bacterium
AGAAGAAGCTATCGAAGAAGCTGAGGAAGCTGTCGAAGAGACAGCTGAAGATGCAGAAGAGGCTGTTGAAGAGGCAAAGGAAGCAGCTGAAGATGCCGTTGAAGAGATCAAGGAAAATGCTGAACCTGTCAAGGCTGCTGCAAAGTCAGCCAAGGCTGCTCCTGTCATCAAGAAGAAGAAAGGGATCAACGTCACTACCCTCACAGTCATCATCGTCTGCGCGGTAGTCGTTCTTGCATGCGCTGCATATGTTTTCCTTATCCTCTCAGGCACAATGATCAAGAAGAGCGGCGGATGCTACGGTTTCCCGACAAAAGCATCTTACAAGATCGCTCCTCATGACACCATTGAGATCTCCGAGAAGGACCTTGAGGTCACCGATGAGAGCATCGACAGCTATGTAACAATGTTCCAGGATGCTTACAAGACTACAGAAGAAGTTACCGAAGGAACTGTTGAAGACGGAGATGTCGTTAACATCAGCTATGTCGGAACCATAGACGGCGAAACATTTGAAGGCGGTTCATCTGACAGTTATGATCTTACCATCGGCTCCGGCACATTCATTGACGGCTTTGAAGACGGACTGATCGGAACCGGCGTCGGTGACACAACTGAACTCCATCTTAAGTTCCCTGAGGATTACCATTCAGCAGATCTTGCCGGCAAGGATGTTGTATTCACTGTTACAGTCCTTAGCAAGAAGGTTACCACCACTCCCGAGGTCACAGATGATTTCGTTAAGGAGAATTCCGCTGAATATACAGAGACCAAGTTTGGCGAGTCTGTACAGCTTGATACTGTTGAAGCATACCGCAGCCATGTCCATGATTACCTTTACGATCTTCATAAGGACGACTCCCTCGAGGATGCTCTTGATCAGCTCATCGAAGTAAAGTCATATGATGAAAAAGACTATGACATGCTGTATACATACGGCGACCAGTACCTTGACTACTACGCTTCAATGTACGGTGTAGATAAGGAGACTCTTGCAGGCTACTACGGATATGAGAACTCCGCTGCTTATCTCAAGCACGACACAGAGTATCAGCTGAACCTCGCAATGCTCTACTCTGGTCTTGCCAAGGAGCTCGGCATCACACATACTGATGCGGATGTTGACGCATCCATCCAGCAGTACATGATCGATAACGGCCTGTCCGAGACATACACCCTTGAGGATTTCAAATCTATAAACGGTGAAGGATGGCTGTACATGTACAAGAATTACCAGATGAACTATGAGCCGGTCATCGCAGCAATGAGAGACCGCATTGTGATCGTCCCCGGAACTGAAGAAGAGACATCTGCTGAAACTTCAGCAGCCAACTAAAAACATATCAGTCCGCTAAGGTCAGAACGTTAATGGGCTGCCGCGATAATATGATCGCGGCAGCCCACTTTTATGCCGTTTGTTTTTGCGGCTTCCGGTATTAGGTGGAAGTTTCCCCAAACGGCCATTTTCCGATGTTATTCAGCTAAAAACCTGGTGTTTGGGGTGGATCATGCCCCCGGCACCAGGTTTTTCAATAAAGCTTTTCTCTTTTATATGCTGAGCTTTTTTATCCGCCTCTGCAGTATCACTGTGGCAACAACCGCGCTGATGGCTTCAGCCGCGGGAAGTGCAGCGCAAAGTCCGTTTGCTCCCCACAGATGCTCCAGAAGGTACATCATCGGTATACTTACCACGAGTATCCTTATCAGGGTATGGATAACGGCTCCTTTTACGTCACCCATTGCCTGAAGGCAGTATGACGAATGATAGTTGAGGTACATCATCGGACTTCCGCAGCATCTGAAACGCAGGAATACCACTGCGAGGGCTATGGTAGCGATCGAGTTTTCTATGTCTCCCACTCTAGTGCTGAGGAAAAATCCGCACAGCGGTCTTGCGCACAGCTGGTATATGAGGACGCAGCAAAGCGCCATGACCACGCCATACACCCTTCCTGTATTGATGAACTTTTTCATTCGAGGATGATTGCCGGATCCCAGATTATATGAAACCAGCGGTGAAAGGCTCTGTGCTATGCCGATGCCGATCTGGTTCGGTATGCGCTCTATCTTAATGACAATTCCTATTGCGGCCACTGCAAGGTCTCCATGGTGAGCCATGAGTGCGAACAGGAACATGTTTGATACGTCATAAAGCGCTATCAGAAGAGCTGACGGGAAGCCTGTCTTAAGGAGCAGCCCGGCCTCTTTTTTCGTCATGGCTTTCATCCTGCGCGGGTTGGCGCTCAGTGTTGCCTTCTTTGATACCCTGAAGAACATCCAGAGCAGGAACAGGCATGAAAGAGTGTTTGAGATAAGTGTTGCTATTGCTGCGCCGGCTACCTCATTTCCCTTGGGAAGGATCACAAACATGAACAGCGGATCGAGAATTATGTTCAGGATGCCGCCGCCTGAGAGACCGTAGCTGGCCTGCTTTGAATAACCGACCGTCCTGAGGAGCTGCGCAAGTACGACTGACATGACATTCGGGAGCGTTCCTATGACAATGACTATGGTCGCATACTGTTTTGCGTAGCCGATCGTGAATTCTGAAGCCCCGAGCGCATAGAGGAACGGTTCCATGAAGATCAGGATCACAATTGAATAGAATACCGCAGAGATCAGCCCGCCCCAGAAAGCCATTGAACAGAACTGCCTGGCTTTATCAAATTCGCCGCGTCCGTTAAGGCGTGAAACAAGATTTCCGCCGCCAATTCCAAACAGGTTTGTGATCGCTGTGGTCAGGACCACTATCGTATAGCAGACAGCCATTCCGGCGACCATGAGCGAATCCCCGGTCCGCCCTATAAAGAAGGTATCTGCCATGTTGTAGATAAGCGTGATGATCTGGCTTATCAGTGTAGGCACCGCCATTGTGATAAGGGCTCTTGAGACCGGCATCGTCTCAAATAATTCTTTTTTTCCTGCTGTCTGCTGCATTCTGTATACTTCCTGTTTTAGTATTCCAATTAAGAAATGCCATCAGGTCATGATGGCATTTCTATCATTTATTTATTGGTCTGAAAAGTTTTTCTGTCAGGCTTTGTCTTCCCTGCTGAATACCTCAAAGAGCTGTTCGATGGACATTGAGCCGAGATCCTGGTTTTCTCCGTCGTCTCTGCGGCGAACAGATACTGTCTCTGCCTCTGCTTCCTTCTCTCCGACGATCAGCATGTAAGGAACTCTCTCATTGCGGGCTTCACGGATCTTGTAGCCGATCTTCTCTGAACGGTTGTCGATCTCTGTCCTGTATCCGCGCTTCTCAAGTTCAATATTTACCTGCTCGGCGTAGCCAAGGAATTTCTCTGATATCGGAAGGATCTTGACCTGTACAGGTGCAAGCCAGAACGGGAATTTCCCTGCAAAGTGCTCGATCAGGATACCGATAAACCTCTCAACGGAACCGAAACATACCCTGTGGATCATTATAGGTGTATGCATCTGTCCGTCAGCTCCGACATACTCTGCCTCAAATCTCTGAGGAAGCTGGAAGTCGAGCTGTATCGTGCCGCACTGCCATGTACGTCCGAGTGAGTCTTCAAGGTGGAAGTCGATCTTGGGACCGTAGAATGCTCCGTCGCCTTCATTTACCACATATGGCTTCCCGAGGTCATCAAGAGCGCTCCTCAATCCTTCAGTTGCAAGCTCCCATTCCTCGTCAGTACCCATGGAATCCTCAGGACGTGTTGAAAGCTCAACATGATACTTGAATCCGAACTTGGCATATACTCCGTCTATCAGCCTGACTATGCGCTTGATCTCATCCTGTACCTGTTCAGGCGCAAGAAGGATATGTCCATCGTCCTGAGTAAAGCATCTTACTCTCATGAGTCCGTGGAGCTGGCCTGACTTCTCGTGGCGGTGCACAAGGCCGAGTTCTGCGAGCCTGAGCGGCAGATCCCTGTATGAACGGGGTTCTGATTTATATACCAATACGCTGCCCGGACAGTTCATCGGCTTGATGGCAAAATCCACATCATCGATGACTGTTGTATACATGTTTTCACGGTAGTGATCCCAGTGTCCGCTTGTCTCCCACAGTTTGCGGTTCAGCATGATGGGGGTCGAGATCTCCTGATAGCCGTTCTTGAGATGGAGCTTTCTCCAGTAATCAAGAAGGATGTTCTTAAGGATCATTCCCTTGGGAAGGAAGAATGGGAAGCCGGGGCCTTCATCCATGAGGGTGAAGAGCTTCAGTTCCTTTCCGAGTTTCCTGTGGTCACGCTTCTTGGCTTCTTCGATACGGTTCAGATACTCGTCAAGCATTTCCCTGTTGGGGAATGAGGTTCCGTATATACGCGTGAGCATTTTGTTGTGCTCATCACCGCGCCAGTAAGCACCTGCAACATTCAGGAGCTTGAATGCCCTGACTGCGCTCGTATATGTCACGTGAGGTCCTGCGCAGAGCTCAAGGTAGTCTCCCTGCTGGAAGAAGCTCAGCACTGCATCTTCAGGGAGGTCGTTGATCAGCTGGACCTTGTAGTCCTCATTCTTTTCAGCCATGACCTTAAGGGCTTCCTCTCTCTCCATGGTGAAATGAGTGAGCTTAAGGTTCTCTTTTACGATCTTTTTCATCTCTGCTTCGATCTCAGCCAGATTATCATCGGTAAAATCAAAGTCGAACTCAAAGTCATAATAGAATCCGTCCTTTATGGCAGGACCGATAGCGCACTTTGCTGTAGGATAAAGACGTTTTACTGCCTGAGCGAGGATATGGGATGTGGTATGGCGGTATGCCTCCCTGCCCAGTTCATCATCAAACGTACATTCCTGAATGGAACCATCCTGTAAAATTACCTTCATTTCAATCTCCTTTTATTGAAAGCGCCTTAAAAATCGCGCTTTTTTCATTTATTCCGTACAAAATAGGATATCACAATACTACATAAGAATCAAATCCATTCTCTTATATTCAGACAAAAAACCGGGATGCCTTTAAGAGGCATCCCGGTGTAAGCATCAGTTTTTTCAGCTTACTTTATCAGATTTCCGAAAATGCCTCTTATCAGCGATGATGTGCCGGTTCTCATTACCGCGCTGAGTGCGTTGGTCGCAGCGCGCTTTCCAAGAGTGGCGGCACTGGTCTTCTTGCCTCCGACGATCGAGTTGATGATATTGGTGCTCACGCCTCTTGCAACAGTCGAAGCCGCGTTTGTAGCAGCGGATTTGGCTGCTTTTGCCGCAGTCTTTCCAACAGCAGAAGTCTCTTTCTTTGCTGCTTTCTTAGCCAGGAACTCCTCTGTCTTGTTGGCAGGTACAGGAACCTGTGCTGCTGCTTCCTCTACCTCTGCCTCAGCTGCTTCTTCTTCAGCCCTTGCTGCCTCTTCCTCCTGCTCGATCTTAGCCTTGGCTGCCATTATGATCTCGTACGCGGACTCCCTGTCAACAGTCTGCCTGTACTTGAGGTCAAATTCTCCTGCGTTGATCACCTGCTGGATGACCTCGGGAAGAGCTGCTCCCATCAGGCTCTGAGGAGGAAGTACCCTTGCTGCCTCAACAATCTCGGGAACTCCGTTCTCATCGAGGAAACTGATAAGCGCTTCACCGGTACCGAGTGCCTGAAGAGCTTCCTGTGTGCTGAAGGCAGGATTTGCCCTGAAGCTCTCAACAGCTGCCTTGATACCCTTCTGCTCAGCCGGTGTATATGCTCTGAGGCCGTGCTGGACACGATTGTTAAGCTGGCTCAGGATCTCTGAAGGAACATCTGAAGGTATCTGGGTCACGAAGTATACGCCCACGCCCTTTGAACGGATGAGCTTGATGATCTGTGAGATCTTGTCATGGAGCGCCTTAGGCGTGTCATCAAAGAGAACATGAGCCTCATCAAAGAAGA
>JAZOAJ010000234.1:0-2687 GCA_045595385.1 Lachnospiraceae bacterium
TTTAGTAGTTATGCGGATTTTGTATCAGGCAGAGATGATAAATGCGGTAAAGGATCAGTTTTTCGTGAACTGACAGATACTTCAAGAGTGTTGGGATGTTTTCGGAATAATCCAACTGAGCAGTACCGCATGTTCGTTGAAGGCAAGATATCCCATGCGGATCAGGAAATGCTGATCCAGAAGGACATGAAGGAAGATGACATGTGGCTGCCCTGGTAGGAGACATTATCCTCCGACAGACAAACAAGCCCGGAAAACGGCAAAGGAATAATAAAAAGAAGGAACTGATGAAATGGCAATAGTAGTAAAGAGCATGGCAACCTCCGGCGTTGACGGATTCATGGTGGAGATAGAAGCGAGCACCATAAGGGGTCAGCAGCAGGGGATGTCCATAATAGGCCTTCCTGACCAGGCAATAAAAGAGGCAGGAGAAAGGATACAGGCAGCTATCGAGTCCTGTGGCTACGACATACCAAAGGATAAGGTGATCATAAGTCTGGCCCCCGGTGATAAAAAGAAGAGAGGGTCGCATTTTGACCTTGGGATGATCATCGCACTCTTATATCAGACGGACCAGATAGCTCCAAAGAACCTCAGTGATTATGCTTTTATAGGTGAGCTCTCCCTTGATGGGAGGATAAGGCCCTGCGCAGGGGTTCTTTCAATGATAACCGAAGCAAGGAAATGCGGCGTCACTTCAGTCATTGTGCCCTATGGTAACAGGCAGGAGGCAGAATCGGTTTCCGGGATTAATATATATCCCGTAAGCACCCTTTCGGATACAGTGAAGCTTTTGGAGAGCGGGGTGTTCACGGATCCTGAGACAAATGATAAAGATGTATCAGGAAGAATAGAGGGATCAGACAGAGTCAAGTCGAACCTTATCGAAGCAGACCCAGCCGGAACGAGCATGGATTTTTCTGATGTTAAAGGACAGGATGAACTCATTGAAGCGATCGTGCTTGGTGCTGCCGGAGGACATAACATCCTTATGATAGGTGAGCCCGGCTGCGGTAAGACCATGATAGCCCAGCGGATACCCACTATCCTTCCAAGGATGACGGAAAAGGAGTCATTGGAAGTGACAAAGATCCACAGCATTTCAGGCCTCCTGGATGCGGGTGAGGGGCTCATAAAAATGCGTCCCTTCCGAGCACCCCATCATAATGTCTCCCTCAACGCCCTGATCGGTGGCGGTAGCTATGCACAGCCAGGAGAGGTGTCGCTTTCCCATAACGGAGTCCTCTTTCTGGATGAGCTGGCAGAGTTTTCACGCAGCACACTGGATGCTCTTCGACAACCCATGGAGGATAAGCGTGTAACTATCTCCAGGGTAAACGGCACGAATTCTTATCCTGCCAGTTTTATGTTTGTTGCCGCAATGAACCCCTGCCCCTGCGGGTATTTTCCTTCCAAGAAGTGTCGCTGCACGGATTATGAGATAATCCATTACCGTGGAAAGATTTCAGGGCCGATACTGGAAAGGATAGATATACAGAAGAGTGTTGCACATGTTGATTACTTTGATCTTAATAACAAGAAAAGCAGTTTTACATCAGAGCAGTTAAGGGAGAGAGTTGAGAAAGCAAGAATGATACAGCAGGAAAGATTCAAGAATGATGATCAGGTGAACTGCAATGCCCAAATGACAACCACCATGATCCAAAAGTACTGCAAGCTTGATGAGGAGTGCACAGGGATCCTGAAGAGGGCAAGTGAGAAATTCGGCTACAGTGCCAGAGTCATACATAAGCTCCTGAGACTTGCCAGGACATCGGCGGATCTTGACGGATCAGAAAATATAAGAAGGGAAGATATAGTAAGGGTACTTGGATGCCGTGACCTTGATGTATCAAGCAGCCAGATGTATGCCATAGCGTAGGATATGAAGGAAGTGGATAAAGAAAAAACAGAAAATACATAATGCTCTCGATAATGAATGGGTTGGGACCGGTATTTGACAACTCTATTATAAATATATGTGGCGATATCACCGCCTGCTTTTCAATGTCGGAGGAAGATATCCTTCAGTGCGCAGCGAAAAGCTGTATCCCGAAAAGAAAAGTGAAAGCATTTCTTGAGCAAAAGAATGACAGCTTTATCCGAGATTCCGCAGAGGAAATACTTTCAAGAGCAGATGCCTCCGGTATAGATATAGTGACATATGAAGACATCCGGTATCCCGAACGCTTCAAAGGCTTAGCGGATGTCCCAGTCCTCCTGTATGTCAAAGGCAAACTCCGGATAAATGAATACGCAGATTCTGTCGGCATAGTCGGCGCCAGAAGATGTACTCAGGAAGGAAAAGAAAAATCCATCATCACAGCCGAAAAAGCAGTAAAGAATAATTCGGCAATAATCAGCGGTATGGCAAAAGGCATTGACTCTTACGCCCACACCGCAGCCATAAAAGGAAACGGCTACACCATAGCAGTACTCGGCAGCGGCGCAGACATATGCTACCCAAAAGAGCATGAAAAACTCTACGAAGAGATCATCAAAACCGGCTGTGTTCTTTCAGAATATTCCCCCGGAACTACACCAAAAAACTTTTATTTCCCCATGCGTAACCGCCTGATAGCAGCCCTGTCAGATAAGCTCTATGTAATAGACGTTGGCAGAAACAGCGGCACAAGTTCCACGGTTGAAAGTGGAGAGAGGTATGGGAGGGAGATAGAGGTGATGGC
>JAZOAJ010000235.1:0-3026 GCA_045595385.1 Lachnospiraceae bacterium
TGAAGACCCGGAGATGGCATATTACTGGTACAGAAAAGCCGCCGATGCAGGTGAGGGAGAAGCTGCATACATGGTGGGCTGGTGTACGGAGAATAATTACGGAACGAAAGATGCTGCCCTCGAATGGTATAAACGTGCTGCCGAGCTTGGCTGGGCAGATGCTGAAGCGGACATCGAACGTTTAAGCCACTGAAGCAGCTTTGAATGCTTTCTTCAGAAATCCTATTCTTTTTTCGATCAGTTCTTTTACGATACTGCTCTTAAGCGCCATGTCATAGCCATGAATGGTGCCTTTTGTGTTGTGCAGTTCCACCGGGATCCCGGTTTCACGCAGCTTGTCCGCGTAAATGACCGCGCCGTCCCGCAGGCAGTCATACTCTGCCGTCTCAATATATGTCTCCGGGATACCTTCAAATGAATCCGCTTCTACCGGTGAGCGGTACTTGAGCTTTCCCGCGGACTCATCCTGTACATACCATTCGCCGTAAGTATCCATGTCCTTTGTATTACACATCGGCGTATCGGTATAAAGACGGATCGATCCGGTCTCACCGCAATTCCCGACTGCCGGGTATGTCAGCAGCTGGGCACATGGGACCGGGAGCTTTTCATCGACCGCCATCAGGCAGACTGCCATGGCGAGCGTGCCTCCGGCACTGTCTCCTCCCACTGCCATGGGAAGGCCTTCGGATTGGCCGGCAAGCCATCTGTAGGCTGCGAAACAGTCCTCCGCGGCTGCAGGGAACGGATGTCCGGGCGCTAACCGGTAATCCGGGAACAGCACTCTGCATCCTGCCTGTCCGGCATAGATACGGGCAAGCTTATAATGGTAGGGAGCTGCGGGGAAAGCGTAGCCGCCCCCGTGACAATACAGGAGCTCTCCCTGTATTCTTTCTTTTTTGGGCGTATACAGCAATGCCCTGACTGTCCGGCCATCTTCTGCCGGTATCCGGACACGCTCAACTCTTACGTTCCGCCCTGACCGCTGCCCATGATACAGAAGGCCCATCATCTTCTGGATGCGGGGAATGGTCTTCCGGTTCAGCGGAGGATGGATCTTAGAGAGCAGTTTGAAATCGGGATGGATATCGTATTGCTGTTCCATGTCATTCTTCCTCTTTGGGGATGTAACTGTTTTCTGCTTTTTATTATACAACAGGAGCCCGCAGAGTGCGGACTCTTGTATGAAAACTGTCATATTATTTGCAGCATGTCAGTATATAACCACGACTTATCAACCATAGAAAGGACAGATCATGTATTTACTCGTATGCAACGCCGGAAGCACATCGCTTAAATTTAAACTGTTTGAAATGCCCTCTGAACACGTAATGGCAGAGGCTAAAGTTGAGCGCATAGGACGCAAAGACAACGGCATATTCACATATAAGACTCCTTCCGGAGGTTACTTTCATAAAGAAAAAACAGATATCCCCACTTACACCGAAGGAATAAAAATGTTCCTGGACTGCATGCTGAGCAGCGACAGTGAGCTGGGTGTTCTTGATGATATTAAAAAGATCAGCCGCGTGGGATTCAAGACAGTTCTTGCGCCGGGATACGGCGTGGCAGTAATAGATGATGCGGTTGAAGAAAAGATGCAGGAGTTTCTGGATGTGGCCCCTGCCCACAACGGTCCCTACCTTGAGGCTGTAAGGCATTTTAAAGCTCTTCTTCCGGATGCTGTTCTCGTCGGTGTATTTGAGACCGCATTCCATGAGACAATACCGGCTGAGCGCACGCTTTATGCCGTACCTTATGAATGGCGCGAGAAATACGGATTCCGCCGCATGGGCTATCACGGCGCTTCCCACAGTTATGTCGCAGAGACACTTACAGAGCTTTTCGGGAGTACCGGCAGGACCATATCCTGCCATCTCGGCGGCAGCTGTTCACTGTGCGCGATAGAAGACGGAAAAAGTGTGGACACGACATTCGGACTGTCGCTGCAGAACGGGATCTGCCATGCCAACAGATGCGGAGACATCGATGCGTATGTCTTTCCGTTCCTGAAAAACAGAGGGTTCTCTGATGAAGAGATCCTGTACGGCCTTGAAAAGCAGGGCGGTCTTCTCGGGATCTCCGGAGTCAGCAATGACATGAGAGAGCTGCGCGAGGCAGAAAAAGAAGGTAATGAGAGGGCCGGTCTTGCGATCAGGCATTTTATAAACGGTATCGTAAAATACATCGGCGCATTTTACGCAGAACTCGGTGGTCTGGACAATCTGGTTTTTACAGCCGGAATAGGTGAAAATGATGGTTTGGTTAGGGAAGATGTCTGCCGCCAGATCGCGCATCTGGGCGTTAAGATGGCTGAGCAGCCTAATGAGCTGGGCGAAGGCATACTGCAGCTCTCCTCGCCCGACTCAAAAGTACGTGTCCTGGTCATACCGGCCAATGAAGAACTTGGCGTCGCGAGAAAAACATTCCGCTGCCGGGTAGACTGACCTGCCTTATCCTCTTTTCTTTTTTGCCTGGAGATATCCTATGGCACATGCGATCACCGCAAACAGGATGCCTATGAACAGAGCATCGAACGGCAGTATCTTAAGCAGTCCGAATACAAGCACTATGATCGGGCTGACTATGATGGATACCAGTATCCAACGGGAGTCTACCTTGTCCTTCAGCCACAGTGCGCAGCAGAGCGGGACGAATATGACCGCTCCCCGCAAGCCCATGGACATGAATGCGAAGTTCAGTATGACATCTCCTATCGGGCAGATGCACAGGACGCCTGCGAGTATAAGGATCCCAAGGATAAGCAGCCTTGAAAATACCAGGTTCTTTTTCGGATCGTCAAATCTGTGAGTGTGCTTTTTAACGATATCCCTGTTTACAACGGTACAGATACCAAGTGAAAGGCCAGCCCCGGTTCCGACTACCGTGATTATGAGTGTTGCCAGGATCACGCCTGCCAGAATGGGCGGCATGTGCTGTGTGATGAACATGGGAAATGCCATCTTGGGTGACGCGAGGTCAGGCACTGTTACACGCATGTACTGGCCGATCAGGATGCCGCCTAT
>JAZOAJ010000236.1:0-4777 GCA_045595385.1 Lachnospiraceae bacterium
CCTTCCGACATTACCGCGCCCCGAACGAAATCTCCCTGACCTCCGCTGCCTGACACATGACGTGTACCAAGGCTTTCTGCACAAACCTGTCCAAACAGATCCACTTCAAGGGCTCCGTTTATGGAAATGAAATTCTTATGCTTCGCGATCAGATAAGGATCATTTGTCACATTGACCGGAAGCATGAGAACATCCGGATTTCCCTCAAGAAAGCTGTACAGTTTTTTCGAGCCAAATGCTACTGTTGCAACGCTCTTGCCTGTATACTCTTCTTTAAATGCATTAGTAACAGCCCCGCATTCTATCAGTTCCATATAGCTGTCACTGAACAGTTCTGTGTGGATCCCCAGGTCTTTTTTATCCTTGAGCAGTTCTCCGCAGGATTCAGGTATGGCACCTATACCAAGCTGTACAGTCGCCCTGTCCGGTATCTGCTCAGCGATTATCTCCGCTATCTTTCTGCTGGCCTCGTCCGATGCTGCTGAATGCACTTCGGGCAGTTCTCTGTCAGACTCGCAGTATGCGTCCACCCCGCTTATGTGGATCTTCGGACATCCCGTATGAGACGGCATGTGGGGATCTGCCTCAACATATATGTGCTCTGCTTTTTTGACCAGCACCTCCATGAGAGAGCCTGCAGTGCCAACGTGGAAAAATCCTTCACTGTCCATCGGGGAAGTTCTTATGAATATGGCATCAAGTTTTTCCAGTCCGGCTGCATATTCAGGCATGTCCTTGTAGCTGCACGGCATTATGTCAGCCCTTCCGGCATTCACTGCGGCAGCAAACTGTTTTCCAGAAAACCAGGAAACAGGCGTGATGCCGCGCGAAGCCTCCTTGGAAAGTATGCGCAGCGGTTCAATGTCCAGAATGCTGCCCCACCTGACGCCTTTTATCTCTCCCTTTATCGCACGGTCTGCCAGCGCATCCGTTATTTCGGGTGGTATAACGGCTGCTATGTCTGAAAAGCACTCCCATCCGTCCCTGACCAGTGATGCGATCTCAGCCGGGCTCTTAAGCTTCTGCTTTGCTTCATTCACATCAAACATCAGGCATCTCCTAGTAAGGCAGCGGTGTGTGCGTTACGCACTCGGCGCCGCGCTTTAATGCTTCAATATTCACAGGAATGAACCTTGCCTTAGCGCCTGTAAATATCTCATGCATGATGTGCTCTATGGTCTCCATTTTTACGAGGCCTGTTGCCCTGACAAATGCGCCAAGCATTACTATGTTGGCAGCCTTGCCGTTTCCAAGCTCCTGCGCTATTGAATCACAGGGGATATAGAAGGCATGCAGATCATCTCTCTGAACCTTATCAGAAATGGTTGAGCTGTCCACAAAGACCAGTCCGCCTGTCTTTACCAGCGATTCAAATTTGATCAGTGAAGGCCGGTTCATTACGATCAGATCTGTCGGATGCTCTACCAGGGGAGAACCTATCCTTTTGTCACTGATTATGACGCTGCAGTTTGCTGTACCTCCACGCATCTCCGGGCCGTAAGCCGGAACCCATGACACTTCCCTGCCTTCCTCAAGGCCTGCCTCTGCAAGGTTTTTTCCTATGGACAGGACACCCTGTCCTCCGAATCCGGATAGTATGATACGCCTGTTCATGATATCTCCTCCGTCTTATGGATGCTCTCGGAATCCTTTACAACGCCAAGCGGATAGTATGCCGCCATGTTTTCCATCAGCCAACGGTTAGCGTTCACAGGAGCCATTCCCCAGTTTGTAGGGCATGCAGAGAGCACTTCTACAAATGTGAACCCGTCACCGTTCATCTGGCGCTCGAATGCTTTCCTGATGGCCTTTTTAGCCTTCAGGAGATGAGGAATGTCCGTTACGCACACTCTCTCCGCATATACAAGTCCGTCAAGCGTGGCGAGCATTTCTGACATTCTGATCGGCATTCCGGCCTGCTTTACTGTTCTTCCGTTCTGGCATGTGGTTGCCTTCTGTCCGATCAGTGTTGTGGGAGCCATCTGGCCTCCTGTCATTCCGTATATGGCGTTGTTGATGAAAATGGTTGTAAAATTCTCACCGCGCATTGCCGCATGGACGATCTCTGCAGCACCGATCGATGCGAGGTCGCCGTCACCCTGATAAGTGAACACCAGCTGGTCAGGATGAGTTCTCTTAACTCCTGTTGCCGCAGCCGGAGCTCTTCCATGAGCTGCCTCGATAAAATCACATTCAAAGTAGTTTCCCGCAAATACGCTGCAGCCAACCGGGCAGATACCGATCGCGGTATCAACAAGTCCCATTTCCACCAGCACTTCAGCAACCAGCTTATGCACTATTCCATGGCCGCATCCCGGACAGTAATGCATTTCCCTGTCCTGCAGACCTTTTGATCTTTCATATATCGCTTTCATGGCACTACCTCACTACATCCTGAACAGTCCGTCATCTACCTGGAGCGGGATGATGGCACTGTGCATCTCTATCTCGTCCTCAAGCCTTGACTGTTCATCCATCTCGGCAAGAATGTCTATCGCATTCTCCCCGTCATATTTTTCAAGCATCAGTGCGATTATCTTCACGATATCTTCAACCGTGGGGATCTCGCCGCCCATTCTTCCATGGAACTCCACCGGCTTCTGTCCGTAAACTGAAAGCTGTACATCCTCCAGCATCTGTCCGCCGTTCATCTCAACAACGAGAATGCCTTTGACATTTTCGCTTCCTGCCAGATGTCTGAGTCTTTCATAAGGGAATGGCCAGATCGTGATCGGTCTGAACAGCCCGACCTTTTCTCCTGCTGTCCTTAAGTGTTCCATAGCTGTATGGGCTATACGGGAAGTTGTTCCGTATGCCACGATTATGATCTCGGCATCTTCGCAGTCTATCTCCTCATACCTGGTCTCCCGCTGCTTGATCCGTTCGTATTTTTCCATCATCTTCCGGTTGTGCTCTTCGCATGCAGGAGCATCAAGCAGCAGAGATGATACAAATTGATTATGGTCTCTTCCCTTTCTGCCGTCTGCCGCCCAGTCCTTCGGCGGAAGGTCTCTTCCCTTGTGTTCCTTCCACTCGACCGGTTCCATCATCTGACCGATAAGTCCGTCAAGAGCTATCACGACAGGATTGCGGTATTCGTCGGCTATGTCAAATGCTTCCTGCATGAGATCAACCGTCTCCTGGATGCTGGCGGGGGCAAGCGCTACTGTACGGTAATCACCGTTGCCGCCTCCCCTGGTCGTCTGGAAATAGTCAGCCTGCGATGGCTGAATTGTTCCAAGACCGGGACCGCCTCTCATGACATTTACTATAACGGCAGGGAGTTCTGCTCCTGCCAGATAGCTTATACCTTCCTGCTTAAGGCTTATGCCTGGTGAGGAAGAAGATGTCATGCACCTGATACCGGATGCAGACGCACCGTATACCATGTTTATGGCAGCCACTTCAGATTCTGACTGAACAAATACGCCTCCTGCCTCAGGCATTTTAACTGACATGTACTCAGGCACTTCATTCTGCGGAGTTATCGGATATCCAAAGAAACCCCGGCAGCCTGCGCGTATTGCCGCTTCTGCTATGGCTTCAGCGCCTTTCCAAATTTCCTTGCTCATGATCATTCCTCCTTATAAACTGAGATCACCGAATCCGGACAGATGCGTGCGCAGCTTGCACATGCTATGCACTGGCTTTCATCAATGCATGCAGCCGGGCAGTACCCCTTCACATTGGGACTCTTATCAATTGCAAGGATCTTTTTCGGACATACCGAAATGCACAGTTCGCATCCCTTGCATCTGTCCCTGTTAAAAACAACATGTCCTGCCATATATTTTCCTCCTCTCACACTTCCCAGGGTCTCTTCATGTAAATGTCCATGGGAAGGATAAACTCTTCTCCCTTTAATAGTTCCTCTGCCTGAGCGGCCAGTTTCCGCATTACGCTGTGTCCAATAAGCTTAATGCCTGTAATCTCAGATACCTCTCTGGCAACCTGCGCGCCTCTTTCAATGTCTTCCATGGAAGTCTCATTTATAAGATGTGTATTGTTGATAAGTCCCGTTATTCTGATCCCGGATGCCTGCTCTATACCGTGTATGTACTCAACTGTTTTTTCCGCAGTTTTTGTGAGAGGCCTGTTCGCGTTAAGCACACATATGACTTCCGGATCCTCCCTTTCCATCCGCATGCGGTACTGCGCAAGGACTCTTGCACCTGAAGGATCTCCTCCGATATCCATTACCGCATATCTGTCATGCCTGTCGAATACACTTGCTACCTCAGCAGGCATTGAAGGTACGTCCGCATCCATGCAGGCCTGCGAACTTGTTATCAGGATGCCCCCTGACGCCTCTATTTTTTCTTTTTGCTCTCTGGAACGGAAATATGGATCTACCACATCAAGATCAGCCAGGATATAAGGGATCTTCATGCAGCCAAGAAGCATTGCGATATTGACAGAGACCTCGGTCTTTCCAGTTCCGAAGTGTCCCAGTACCACCTTCACCCGGCTGCTCTCTATCCATTTTTTTAGATCTAACCCTATCTCCATCTGACTTAGTGAATTTTCTCACAGAACTTGTCTGACAAGTGACACGTTTATCTGCCTTCAAGATAATACTGCACAGCTATTTTGTCAATATATCACTTGTGTCATCAACAAGAATTGTGTATATTGCCGAACATATCCTGCAATACTTGTCTATTTTTTAAACAAATCGAAGTTGTGATATCACGGCATATTTTTTATAATTGAACCGGAAACAGAGATTGCGGAAATGCATTTCCAAGGAGTAAACAATGGTAAGGAAAACTCTTGC
>JAZOAJ010000237.1:0-3802 GCA_045595385.1 Lachnospiraceae bacterium
GTGCGATCCAGTATGCATAGCCGTCAATGATCATGCGGTGGCAAGGAATCTCATCCAGCCAGCTTGCATGGGTATCATAGTGGGTATGGAAGCTGAAGCGCGGATGCGGGCTGATGATCTGGAGCGGATACTTCTTGTAAAGCTCTGTCTCATGGCCTTCCCAGGACGGGATGTAATGCGGAACGACCGGGCGCTCTTCATCATCCGGCGTGTACTGCTTTAAGCTGCGGGATGAGAACTCCAGTTTTCCGGAGGAGGTGCCGAGCTCTTTGGATTTTTCGGTCGGCTCCATGGTGTTCATGTTGTTTTCCACTTTCAGGTTCGGGTTCAGATAATCCTGGGTGTCGCAGTCGCGGCCTTCATAGTACCAGCGGAATGCGGGATGCTCCTCATAATCTTCAGGGACCGGAACTATGTAATAGCCCTTCCTGTTGAACTCTTCCCAGCTGCAGCGTTTGCTGAGTTCGGAGAGGTTCCAGTAGCTTTCAGCCCACTCATCCTCAGTCTTTCCGCCGTCTGTATACTGCTCCCAGACACCGAGTTTCTTTGCGACTTCCTGGAAGATCTCATAGTCGCTCTTGGACTCGCCCAGAGGCTCAACGCATTTCTGCTCACGAACTATGACACGCCAGTTATTGCCGATCTCTGCATGGGTGGTATAACCGCCGCCTACTGACCATTCTCCGAGGTCATTGCGCTCGAGGTTGGTACAAGCAGGAAGGATAATGTCAGCATACTTAGCTTCGCCGCCAAACCAGCAGTCCTGGTTGATGACGGTATCAAGCTGGTTTTCTCCGACATGGCGGTACAGTTCTATGTAACGGTTGGTCTCTGTCATGGTTCCCATGAAAGATCCGCCGTAGCGCCAGAGCATCTTGACTTTGCCTTCGATCGGATACTCATGATGATTGAACTGCTGCGCTATGGACTGTCCGCAGAATCCGTCGCCGATGAACTCGCCCTTCCCGTTCATGATGTCTTCAGGGTAATTCAGACGGTAGAGTCGCTGCGTAACCTTGGATGCGGGATATTTGATATTTGCTGCAGGGGACTTGCCCATCTGTGAATCCGGTTCAGCGTATCCGGGGAACCAGGTATAGTCAGCGGGAGCTCCCATTGTTGTGCCCCAGATCGAGACGCCGGGTTTTCCAAATCCCTGCATTGCTGCAAGCGCGATAAGGAAGCGGGCTTCCTCTGTACCGTATGCTGTCCTGCAGGCTGATCCTTCACCGCCTCTTACGCCGCCGGCAAGAGCAACCCTCTTGGATGCCCATTCTTTTGCGAGCGAACGGATACGGCGTGCGGGGATACCGGTCTTCTCTTCAGCCCATTCACTGGTCTTGGGGATGCCGTCCTCTTTTCCAAGGATATAATCCTTGAACTCCTCAAAGCCTTCGGTGCGGTTTTCAACATAGAAATGATCATAGGTATCATCTACGATCCACTGATAAGCGATCGCTGCTGCAAGCGCTGTGTCTGTTCCGGGACGCGGAGCAAACCATGCGCCGTCCATGACAGCATTGGTGTAGTTGTAGAACGGATCAATGAATACGCACTTCATGCCCATTTCCTTGAGCCAGACACGCCAGATATTGGATTCCTGGCCGGAATAGATGCCGTGAGTGGAATCCGGGTCATTTGACCAGAACACTATCATGTCAGTGTTCTTGAATGCGTCCGGGAGCAGGTCAAACTGCTCGGGCTGTCCAAGGCGCCAATAGAATCCCCACATGTGAGGAGCGCCCCACATCCAGCCTTCCCATGAATCCGGATTGTCAAGTATCGGCGTATAGTTGAGCATTGAGAAGAATCTTCCAAACGGGGCCATCTTATATCCTACGATACCCCAGTTATGATGCGATCCTGTGATCGCTGTGATGGCATGGCCGTCAAATACGCCATTTTCATCACGGGGCGCAAGGCGGTCGATCTCCTTAGCTATGATAGTGGCAGCTTCATCCCAAGAGATGCGCTCATATCCTGAAATGCCTCTGGTCTGCGGATTACGCTCACCATCGGGATCCCAGTCTACCCTCTTCATCGGATAGAGAATACGGTCTTCGCTGTAAAGTCTGTTTTTCTCTGCAAGAATGTTCTGCGCGATGCGCATTGCCTTCGGGGGAGAATACTTCTTCCCGTTCCTGTCTTCGACAGTCCATGGTTTAGGATAATCCTCTTCAGGCACCTGGAGCGGCCTGATCCTGGTGATCTTGCCGTCTTCGACATACACGGAGATCGGGCCTCCGGTTGTCAGGTTAGTAAATACCTTTTCCATGTTAACTCACTCCTAATTAATATGATTCGTGAACTGTTTTTATTTCATCGCCTGCCTGTCCCGGGCAGGGAGATTTTCACATATTAAATATAGACTATGGTATCATTCTAGGGTCAATAGATTTTCCCGAAAAAATGCTTTTTTTAGGGGAAAATAGTGCATATTCTTTTCATTGTTTTTTTGGCAGATTTGCCGACAGGCGATCAACGCGGTATAATCTGTGATATCAAATAAATTTTAGGGGGATAAAACAATGAAATGTCCGTTTTGCGGAAGTGAAAGGATTGAAACAGAAGTAGCCTGGGGCAAATCCGTAGATACCGGAAATGTGGGCTTAAAATACAGTACCGGAAAGGGTCTCCTCTCCGGTACAGGAATAGCTGAAGCTTATTCCGACCTTTGCATGGACTGCGGGTCCATTATCAGAACGTATATTAAAGAAGAAACGGATAAGGACTGGATACATAAACCGGGAGCGCTTGGGACCAAATAGGTCCCAAGCACTTTATCATTTATGAGCATATTCATTCGCCGACGGGAATCCGTATGCGCTCTCTGCTTTATACACGGCGCGGATTATCGCTTCGCTGATAACTTCCGCTGCCATTAATCCCACAACCTCGCGGTCTGCAATGACATCTCCCACAGATACCGCGTAAATGCTGTCTCCGTCCAGTGATGTATGGACCGGACGGATCGACCTGGCATAGCCGTCGTGTCCAAGCCCGGCGATCTTACAGAGTGACCCTTTATGGAATCTCGCGTTGGTGATGATGACGCCCAGAGTCGTGTTTTCCACAAAGCGTTTTTTCACATCCTCGAGGCTCTTTCTCATCTCCTCCGGGGAATTGGCAAATGCAGACCTGTCCTTAGTCAGCATTCCGGCTATCTGCTCTCCGTTTTTCCAGTCAAAGACATCTCCAAGCGCATTAAGCGCCACTACCGCGCCTATCTTCAGATCCCCAAGCTGCACTGCATAGCTTCCGATACCGGTCTTCATGCAGCGGTCCATGCCGCAGAGCTTGCCGACCGTTGCGCCGCACCCGGCTCCGTAATTGCCGTCCTTGTAATTCGGCTCTTCAAAAGCTCTTCTTGCGGCTTCATATCCCATGGTCTCATCAGGATATACATCCGGAGCACCCACGGTCAGATCAAACAGGTCTGACTGTACCACAAGCGGTACTTTCGCGACTCCGACATCAAAACCTATATTGCGCTCTCTCAGATACTGCATGACTCCGCTTGCTGCGGAAAGACCGTATGCGCTGCCTCCCGCCAGGACTATTCCGTGTATCCTCTGCGCAGCGGTCAGCGGACTGAGCAGTGGAGTCTCCCTTGACGCGGGTCCTCCGCCGCGGACATCCAGTCCTGCATGCATGCCCCCCCCGCCGATAAACACAGTGCAGCCGGTGCCCGCTTCTGTATTTTCGACCTGCCCTATCCGGACAGGCCCAATCTCATTGATCGATATTTCTTTCATGCTTTGTTGAATTTTTCCTTAGATTGTTTGCAGCGCGGGCATTTCCA
>JAZOAJ010000238.1:0-5151 GCA_045595385.1 Lachnospiraceae bacterium
CACGCGACAGGGTCGTCATCCACGATCAGCACTGTCATCTCTCCGGGATGGACTTCTTCTTCACCCTGCATGCCATTCCTTCCCGAGTCTGCGAGAGTCACAGTAACTGTAAATGTAGTTCCTGCGCCTTTTTCGCTTTCCACCTCGATATGACCGTTCATCATCTCAACAATACTCTTTGTTATGGCAAGCCCAAGGCCTGTGCTGCCATATTTGTTCGTTGTTGAAGAGTCTTCCTGAGAAAAAGTATCAAAAATACGCGGAAGATAATCTTTGCTCATCCCGATACCTGTATCCGAGATCGTAAAGCGAAGCGAAGATTTTCCGTCAAATTGTGCAGTCCTCTCCACCTCAAGAGACACCTTGCCTCCCTCTGGTGTGAACTTGACCGCATTTCCGAGAATGTTGATCAGTACCTGCCTCAGTTTCATGTTGTCGCCGATATAGTAGTCATCTATCTCGGAATTGATATGACACTGATATTCCAGTCCCTTGTCCTGGCATTGGCCGCTGAACATTGTATTGATCGCTTCAAGGAACTTCGGGAAAGAAAACTCCTCATTTCTCAAAGTAAGACGTCCCGACTCGATGCGGCTCATGTCCAGAATATCATTGATGATCCCCAGAAGATGCTCCGCTGAGCTGCCGATCTTCTCCAAATATTCCCGTGTTTGCGGCGGCGTATCCGGATCGTTCAGAGCAATGCTGTCCAGCCCGATGATCGCGTTCATCGGCGTGCGGATCTCATGGCTCATATTGGACAGAAAAGCAGTCTTAGCCTTGTTGGCTTCCTCTGCGGCCGTAAGTGCATCACTTAGCATATGCTGCTGCTCAATCTGGCTGCGGGTGTTTTCATCCACATCCACAAAGCAGGCTCCTACGCTGTCGATATGCTCTCCGCCCGCATCGTTTTCATTGTAAACCCGGGCAAAACGTACTGTCTCATAGCTTTCTTTTCCGTGACGCCTTACCATATAAGTGTAAGAGATGACACGCTGGTGCTGCAGTCCCTCGCGGATGGAATCCGGCTGGATGAAATGTAAAAACTCCTCACGGTATTCATCAGTTATGTATTGATTTGCGTAAGCGGTTACGGCTTGGAGATATGAGAAATGCTCTCCGACACTGAAGCCAGGTGAATCCAGATCAGAGTGCGCCTGATAACATACGCCGGCATCTTTATCAAGCTCCAGATAATAAACACTCCAGTAGTCCGCAGCAAGAGCAGTGATCATCTTATCCTGCTGCTTGCGCCGGCGCTCTTCATTCAAGAGCTGCTCCTGAAGAGCCAGACGTTGCTCCAATTCTTCCTGCTTCACACGGTTTTCTGCTTCTGCAGTCTCCTGAGCCAGCAGCAATTTGTTGTTCCTTTTGGTCTGGCCCAAAATAAAGCCGAACATAAGAAGCATGGCAATGACGGTCAACGCAGACTGAATAATACTTCTTATTACTGTTCCTTCAGAAATTGAACTTATACGCTCACCGATCACACTCTCGCGGATCAGATATGTGAGCTGCCAGGTAGTTCCGCGTACAGGGATATATGTCAGCGTCTCACGAATGCCGTTAAATGTAAAAGAAACAACGCCGCGTGTTCCGGACTGGAATTCCTGAACAAAAGCATCGTAAGAATAAGGCGCCTCAAAAACTGCGATCTTCATCGCATCCAGAAGGTTATCCTCCATTGCCAGACCGCCAAGCACCGAGTCAGTAAGAGCAGCACCGCTTTCCGTATAGATATTGCAGAATGTTGCGTTTCCGGTGTTGGTCGTCAGGGAGATGCCCTCCAGCATCTCCTGCATGTCAATGGACATGAAGCATACTGACAGAGTTTTCCCCTGAAACGGAATACTTATCGGAACTGCAATGACAACACGCTTTTCAATGCCGTCAGAATCGAAAATGGAGATCTCAGGCTCAGAGATCGAGCGATAGTCAAAACTGTATTCATCTATGTTGTCTTCAGTGCCTGTCGAGGTATAGATCAGTCCGTCTGTATCCACGAATGCAAACTTATCCAGATTGTAGAGCTTCTTCATGCGCGTCTGATATCCTTCCAGATGCGTCTTGTCGCTCAGGTCCTCATCATCCATCAGCTCAATGGCTACCTGTATCGTATGGATCTTCTCCTGAAGGTTTCCCTCTACTACCTGCTCACGGCGTCCTGCCAGCTCATCCAGATAAAGCAAGCTTACAGATCTGACAGACTCTTCTGTATCGCGCCTGGCACGAGCACCCATCCAGATGGTTCCGACGACAAGTATGACCGCAATGATCAGGCTGCCGACTATCGCAATGATCGCTGTATTATTCTTCCTGTTCTGTTTCATCAGGAATCCGCCCCTTTTCTTTATTGCACATTAATTTTCATAATATTTTAAGAGTTTTTGTCATCTTCTGCAACAGACTCTTCCTGCTCTTCTCGTCTTCTTCCAAAGATAAGCAGAAGCACTTCAAGAGCAAAGATCACAACCATGAGTATTGTCCACCAGTCGACCATTCTCATGGAATTAGTCATATCCTCTGTAAGAAGGAAAGCGATGACTGAACCTATCGCAGGGATCAATCCCAGCAGTACAACCTTAAGGCTGATCCTCTTCTCGGAAGACTCATCCTCGTTCTGATCATCTCTGTCATATGCTTCGGATTCCTGCTCTTCATCCGTTTCTTTCTTCTTTCTCGTAAGGAAATATTCCACAATGATAAGGCACAGTGCAAATACAGTGGCAAGTACGAGCAGAAGGTTTACAAGAGCCCAGTATCCGGGACGTGCAGGAGCCAACGGAAGTTCTTCATCTTCTATATCGACTATCTCAGCCTCTCCGGTGTTGTCATCTATCACTATCTGGCCCTGTTTCGGATCCTCATCCGTGGTGATCTCCTGAGGCACTTCCGGCTCAGGCTGAACTTCCGGCTGGGTCTCACCATCCTCCGGCCGCACTCATCAATTACCCTTTTTACATAATAATCCCCTGAAGGCACTCTCATGGAAATTATGTCTCCCGGTCTGTAGTCATCGTTCATTCGATTGAATACCACTATGTCTCCGTCGATCAGCGTCGGACTCATGGAGTCGCCGCCTACCAGGGAAAATCCAATGCAGAATCTGAAAATGCAGAAAATAACCGCAACGGCCAGAACCAGGAAGATCACATCATGCATCCATCTCAGTTTTGAACCATTGTATTTTTCCAGAACACTTCTGTTTTTTCTGCGCCCGGCAGGGTTTTTCTCAGATTTCATTTTTATCCTGTATTAAAAATGTACAATTATTCTATTTTATTATACTTTAAATTTATGCTAATTCAATAATCTTCCTTCTTAATTCATCCGTTTATATAATACAAAAGGAACCGTCATAACATGTGTCATCAAACATCATTTTCTTGCGTAAATCCAAAGTTACACGTCCATTTTTCTGATCATGCAGGCGATCAGGTAGTTCATCCTGTCT
Source organism: Lachnospiraceae bacterium (assembly GCA_045595385.1). GTDB lineage: Bacteria > Bacillota > Clostridia > Lachnospirales > Lachnospiraceae > RGIG5612. Next base: position 3,455 of record JAZOAJ010000238.1, read on the forward strand.
TCGGGAGATTCAAGTGAACAGTCCAGCAGATTTCTTATATTATTCATCCGGTAAAGCAGCGTGTTGCGGTGAATAAACATTTCGTCTGCAACTGCCTTTATTGAACCGCCGTTTCTTAAGAAACTCTCGAGAGTCTCCACGTACCCTGAATCTTTCCGGTCATCATGATCGATCAGCGGTTTAAGTATCCCGCCGGACAGTTCATCCAGCAGCATATGATCCTCAACGGAATACAGGAGCCTATACATTCCCATTCTGTCAAAATACATGATCGGAGCATCTTCTGACTTCGCCATTCTTACTGCCGCCTTAGCCCTTTTATACGCAACATGAAGATTTTCTATGCCATTCACCTGCGAGCTTATACCGATCCATATCTTTCTTTGCGGCATCCGGACATTCAGCCGCTTTGCGAATGGCTCAAGGATCTCTTCACACTGTTTTTCGCTTATTGCATTCATTATGACCACGAAGCACGAATCATAGTAAAAGAACTGTCCGTTATGAGTCAGATTGGCAAGGAACAGCTGCATTCTGAAAGAGATCCTTTTACGTTCGACAGTATCCATGCTGTCAAGATCGCCGGATGTGATCAGCGCGATCTGGAACGTTCCGTCTATGTCTATGTACGCCCTGAGGTCTTTGCTGTACTGGTCGGCCATCAGCGGAGACTCGATCGCATTTATCAGGGCATTTGAGATCTGCTCATCTGCCACAGACTGCATGAAGATCTGTACGCTTAAGTCCTTGATCATGTCTGCCAGATATATTTCCCAGGGAACTGTAAGCAGGGGCAGATCATTTTCATTGCAATACTCTATCACCGAATGCGGTATCTCTGTTATATACTTGCCCGTGTTGATCAGCAGACCGGACGCGCCCATTTCATTCAGCTCCCGCACCAGCTTTTCCAGGCTTTCCGCAGTCCGGAATCCCAGGCCTGTTGTTACCGCAAATTCTTTACCCTTAAAATTCTGAATGATCGTCAGATCTTCGAGCATAAGCAGCCAGCTGATCGAATTCGACCATCCATTATCTCCTGCTATCAGCTTCATTTTGTACTTTTGCTCAGAAATTGTCAGCATGTCTTCGATCGTAAATCCCATGCCGGTCCACCTCCAATTATTCCATTCAGCAAATATGTGCTCATAGCACAAATAATCGCCGTAATATTCTGGTCTTCAGCCTATTTTATTTAAATTCTAATATGATATTATGTGCCTGAAAGACGAAAATGATTATAAAAGGAGATAACAGCCATGTCAATTATGCTGAGCAATTACATTGAAACCAATCACTTAAAACCCGTTGTTCCGTCATGGTTCCGTATGGAGAGATATGACTACTGCGACCGCATGGATAAGAGCGCTGTTTCCCCCAAACGCAGCATTTTCTCATCCCGCAGCGGCAAGAAAAGCATCAAAAAATAATCGGGGATCCTTAATACCCCGCAAAAATATAAGATCGCCCCGGCCAATTATTATGGCGGGGCGATCTTTTGTTTCATGGAATTATCAGTCTCCAAATGAAGTTCCTATGCTTCGGGCAACCTGTATCAGCGGATGGTCAACAGGAAGGAATTTTGTCCTGCTTGCCGCATCTTCCAACGGTATGGAGCAGATATTGCCGTTCTGGATGGCTACCATGCGGTTATATTCTTTATTGATTATCATCTCAGCAGCTTTTTCGCCAAATTG
>JAZOAJ010000239.1:0-4886 GCA_045595385.1 Lachnospiraceae bacterium
CTTTAAGCACCGGCTCATGGATTCCATCCTGCATAAAGACTTTCTGAGGGTCAGTGCCGTGCATTCCGGCGAATGGCTCAACAGGCTCACCAGTGACGCCGTAGTTGTCGCGAACGGCTATGTTGAGATCATTCCGGGAGCCGCGGGAATGCTGGTCAAGCTTGTCTGCGCGGTTATCATGATCATTGTGATGCAGCCTATATTCGCTGCGATACTCATTCCGGGCGGCATCCTTATGGTGCTGCTCAGCTGGCTGTTCCGCAAGGTGCTCAAGCGCATGCACAAAGGCATACAGGAGGCTGACGGGCGCCTTAGAGTATTTCTGCAGGAGCGGATAGGCAGTCTCATGATGATCCGTTCGTTTGCCGCCGAGACTCAGACTGCGATCGATGCCGATGAGAAAATGCGTGATCACAAGTCGGCGCGCATGAGGCGGATGAGATTCTCGAATCTGTGCAACCTTGGGTTTGGTGCCGCGATGAGCGGCATGTACATACTTGGTGTCGGCTGGTGCGGATACGGCATCTTGAAGGGCACTATAACATTCGGTACTATGACTGCGATCACGCAGCTCATCTCGCAGATCCACGCGCCGTTTGCGAATATAAGCGGGTATTTGCCGAAGTTTTATGCGGTGATCGCAAGCGCAGAGAGACTGATGGAGGCGGAAGCGTTCGGAGCCGACCTGCCGCCTGCGGGGAAGCTCGAGGACACGCTGGATTTCTACCATGATGAATTGTCGGCCATAGGCCTCTCGAATATAGAGTTTACGTATTATCCGGCATCAGACAGCATGGATGATATCTACAAGGACGACATGCCGGTCGTGCTTAATGATCTTACACTCGAGATTAGCAAAGGCTCGTATACTGCGTTTACGGGGCACAGCGGCTGTGGCAAGTCAACTGTTCTCAAACTGCTGATGTGCGTCTATCAGCCGGATAGCGGTATGCGCTATTACAGGAATGCCCGCGGAGAGACAGCTGAGCTGACCTCTGAACACCGCAGGCTCTTCGCTTATGTGCCGCAGGGCAACCAGCTGATGAGCGGGACCATCCGCGAGATAGTGAGCTTTGCGGATCCTGCCGCGGCTCATGATGACGAGAGACTATCGGAAGCGCTTGCTGTTGCGTGCGCGGATGAGTTTGTCGGTGAGCTTGATGACGGTGTAGACACGCTTCTTGGTGAGCGCGGAACCGGTCTGTCCGAAGGGCAGATGCAGAGGATAGCTATCGCACGCGCTGTATTCTCGGGCAGTCCAATCCTGCTGCTCGACGAGTCCACCAGTGCTCTGGACGCAACTACCGAGAAGCACCTTTTGGAGAACCTTCGCAGCATGACAGACAAAACTGTCGTGATAGTTACGCACCGAACTGCAGCGCTGTCGATCTGCGACAAGGTCCTTGAATTCACGGAAAGCGGGGTCATAGAGAATGACTAAAGATGAATACAGAAACGCTATAGAAGACGTCATATATCTTTCTTCGTGCGTGCTTAACGGCAAGACCCCTGACGCCTCTGCTGTTGGATCTATGGATATAAGTGATTTGTATGGAGCTGCGAAACGTCATCTTCTGACCGGTGTAACAGATATGGCGCTGGAAAGTGCGGGAATTAAGGATTCGAGGTTTGTGCAGGCCAGAGCAAAGGCTATCCGCAAGAACATGATAATGCAGGCTGACATGAATGCTCTGTTCGAGCGTCTGGATCAGGCCGGTATATGGTATATGCCACTCAAGGGTTCTCTGATGGATAGCCTGTACCCTGCATCCGGAACGCGGCAGATGGCTGACAGAGATATATTGATAGACGCCGGCCGGGCGGAAGACGTGCAAGGCATCATGGAGAGCCTTGGCTTTACAACAGAGCATTATGGCACAGGGAACCACGATGTTTATTACAAGCAGCCTGTCAGCAACTTCGAGATACACCGCCAGCTGTTCAGTCCTGTGTTCAGCGAAAAGTTCCATGATTACTACAGTGATGTAAAGGACAGACTGATAAGAGACAACGATAATGGCTTCGGATACCATTTCAGCGATGAGGACGCATATGTCTACATGGTAGCGCATGAATACAAGCACTATGACGGCGGCGGTACGGGACTCCGCTCGCTGCTGGATACATATGTATATTGCTCCTACCATGGCAATACGATAGACTGGGAATATATAGAAGGCGAAATCGCGAAGCTCGGCATCTCCGATTTCGAGAAGACAAACCGCGTCCTTGCAATGCAACTGTTCGGAAAGACGGCAGAGCAGGGCAATCTTATTGATGAGCTCACCAGCTCTGAGCGGGAGATGCTGGATTACTTGATCGGCTCCGGAGTTTATGGAAATGTGAACAATAGTGTCAGGAACAGGATCAATAAATACGGAGGCGGCAGAGCAGGGATAGGGAAATACATATTTAACCGTCTGTTTCTACCTATGGATGTGGTGAAAGAGGCGTTTCCCTTCTTCTACCGTCATAAGATCCTATTGCCGTTCCTGGTCATATTCAGGCTGTGCAAAGGGTTGTTGACCAACAGAACGCACCTGAAAAGCGAAATAAAAGCACTTACAAAGGCCAACTAGGCGTCAACAGTTCAGATATGGAAAATACGATTGCTGAAGATCTTAATAAGTACCGGGTGCTAAGCGGCAGTGTGCTTAAGCTCATTGCTGTCATAACCATGCTGGTAGACCATGTCGCAGCGGCTTTCCTGGCAGAAAATACCACGGTATTATTTGTGGTTATGGGCAGAAGCGTACATCTTTATTCTTTGATGCGTACAATAGGGCGTATCTCGTTTCCAATCTTCGCTTTTCTGATCGTTGAAGGATACTTACATACACATGACCGCAAACGATACGGGCTTTCGCTTGCATTGTTTGCACTCCTGTCTGAGATCCCATGGGATCTTGAACATACGGGGAATGCTTTTGTCATTTCTTCTCAGAATGTCTTTTTTACACTTGTTCTCGGATACCTTGGTATATGTATGCTTGAGAGGTACCGGGAGAAGCCTGTTTATCAGGCGTGTTGGCTGATTGGGCTGCTGGCCGTTTCGGTGGTCCTTCATGCGGACTATGGGAGCGGCGGTTACGCTTTTATCCTATTCATGTATGTTTTGAGGGAGTATGAACTGCTCCGTGCGGTAATTGGCTGCGGATTTCTCTCATCAAGATGGAGGGCCGGACTCGCTTTCATCCCAATTGCCATGTATAACGGAGAGCGCGGGTTCATTCACGGAAAGGTGATGAAGTATTGCTTTTACCTGATCTATCCGGTGCATATCCTGATCTTATATTTCCTGAAAAGATCTATGATAGGTTATTGATAGGAGATAAGGGGAGGTTCTCTGTCTCCGAATAGTCTGAAACAAAAATGCAGCCTGCTCATTGCGAGCAGGCTGTTTCTTTACTTGCGAAGAAAAATAGCGTGTTTGGAGAGAGACGGGGGACGGTTCTCTGCCCCCAAATAATCTGAGGGAGATAGAGAAGAATCTCTGGCTTCGTCTCAATAATTATTTGTTTGCCCAAAGCCTAAACGGTCACGCAGCACCCTTGAAATCCGTGCAAAATCGACAGATGCTTTGCCTCCGAATATGCTTATTGGCACCTTTTCGTCAAAGGTATAGCGTTTAGGACCAAAGCCGTTTTTATAGAAATACACCTGTATCTCCATGTTGTCCGGGTCGACGATCCAGTATTCCTTTACGCCTTTTTGACCATATTTGTTGAGCTTTATAATTCTGTCCTTGCCTCTGGTCGAAGGGGATAATACTTCCATGATCATGTCCGGCGCGCCAAGGATCCGTCCGGTTTCATTGTTATACTTAGCCTTTTCACATATAACCATAAGATCAGGCTGAAGCAGTGTATCTTTATCATCTGCTGCAAACTGAACATCCAGCGGTGCGAAAAACACTTCACAGTCGCCTTCAGATGAATCAAGTATAGCCCCGATCTGCATTGATACCTGACTGATTATGGTTTGATGTACTGTAGTAGGGGAGGCGAGATCGTACAGGATGCCATCGATGAGTTCCATACGTACTCCGTCAGGCAGTGCAAGGCAGTCATCAACTGTGAACTGCCCCTGCCGCTTTCCGAGCATGGAAAAGCTCTCATCATAATAATACAAAGAGCTGTAACTATATGCTTCGTGAGGTTCACGCACATTCATTTTATACAAGCCGCCATCAGGCCTATAGTATGGATCGCTTATACGAAGATCCCGGTCGTCTGGGAAAAGGGCTTTCTCAAGCTTGAGAAGAGTCTCGTATCTTGGAGTCTCAGTAGATCCCCCGAATATCTTTTGTAGTGTGCTTACAGGCACACCGGAGATATCGGAGATCATCTTGTTTGAGTAGCATAGCTCCTTTTTTCTTTCTTTGAGTTCCGTTATTGTTATCATGTTTTGCCTCCGATTCTGTATCCCGGTAGGATCATAATAACATGAGATGCACCTCAAAACAACCATTATACAGCCAAAATACAGCCAAAACGCACCAAAAACCACCAATTGAAAACCGGCTGCTTGCAGCCGGCAATCGATAAAGTTATTAGTAGAGGAATGCTTTTATGGCGTCCGTTATATTCGACGCTCCGCTTATGCGGATCTTTTCTGTAACATCGGGTGCGGATGGTGTGACCGATACGGAACGGCCTCCATCGGCAATGTCTATGTTTTTACCTGACTGAGCGGCCTGGCGGGCATTCCTCTCGGGAAGTATTACGACTTCGTAGCCGAGCCTTACGGCTTCCTGGACTATCTTATCTGCGTTAGGTATGGAGCGCAGATTGCCGGTAAGGCCGACTTCACCGACTGCCACAACCTTGCGGCTTGAGGAGCGGCCCTTGAATGAGCTGTATATCGCGAGCGCCACGGCCAGATCG
>JAZOAJ010000240.1:0-2897 GCA_045595385.1 Lachnospiraceae bacterium
ATCATCACCGGAAATGGTCATGGCAAGGCATCTGAATGTATCAAATGCGGAAAGTGTGAGAAAGTGTGTCCTCAGCACCTGCCGATAAGGGAATTGCTTAAGGATGTCGCCAGAACATTTGGGTCATAAAGAAGATCAAACAGTCGGAGGATGTGTAATGAAGAAGACGTTTACGATAATGATGGCGGTGTGCCTGCTCATATTGGCCGGATGTGGTACTGGTTCTGAAAAAACAAACAGCGAAACTACAGAAGCTTCGCTCGAAACGATCGACCAGACAGGATCTACAGAGAATGAGCTGGCAGGAGAGATTCATGCAGCATCGGGGGTTGATCCACAGGAAAATATATCTGATGAAAAAGATGCTGGATCTAAAATTCTTGTCGTATACTTCTCGCGTACCGGCGAGCAATATACTGTAGGAGTGATCGATAAAGGTAATACGGCTATCGTAGCCGAGATGATCGCAGAAGAAACAGGAGCGGATACTTTTGAGATTCTTCCTCAGGAGGATTACTATCCGTATACTTATAAGGAACTGACCGATGTAGCAAAGCAGGAACAAAACGATAATGCAAGACCTGCATACCGGGGCGACGTGCCTGATCTGTCAGAGTACAGTACTATCTTTATCGGTGCTCCGGTATGGTGGGGGGACTGGCCGATGATCTGCTATACCTTCTTTGAAAATGAAGACTTGAGCGGGAAGAAACTTGTCCCCTTCTCGACACACGAAGGAAGCGGTCTGTCGGGATTTGATAAGAAGCTTGCATCGGCATGTCCGGATTCAGAAGTCCTTGAGGGTCTCGCCATACGTGGAAATGATGCGCAGAACGATCAGGACAGTGTAAGAGCTTCCGTGAAGGAATGGCTGACAGGTCTGGGACACTGATAGATAGGTTGAAGATTAAGGTGGTGAGACCGGATTGAAAAAGAAAAGAATACGAATGATCATAGATATCTCCATGACGGTCTTGTTGCCGATGCTTATGGCTTATTCTCTTATAGGAGAGAAGTTCCATGAGATCGTCGGGACGCTGATGTTTGCATTATTCATCGTTCATCATATCCTGAACATCGGATGGTACAAGGCACTGTTCAAAGGGAAATATACCGTAAGAAGGGCATTTCAGACGATCCTGAACATGCTCCTTCTTGTGTTTATGATCATGCAGCCGGTAAGCGGGATGCTGATGTCAAAGCATCTATACACATTCATTGATCTCCCGGGAACTTCTACGGCAAGAGAGATCCATCTGCTTTTTGCCTACTGGGGATTTGTGCTGATGTGTCTTCATGCGGGAACGCATCTTACAGCACCTCTTGGAAAGCTTCGCAGGAATAAGGTTAAGGTATGGTATGGAGTGGTCGATATCCTGTCTGTGATCTCGATCTATGGGTGCTATGCCTTTGTAAAAAGGCAGCTGCCTGATTATATGTTCCGCAGATCCTCATTTGTATTCTTTGATTACAGCGAACCAAGGATATGGTTCTTTCTGGATTACCTGACGATCATGATACTGTTTGCATTTGCGGGATATCTTATAACAGCGGCTTTAATGAAAACCGAAAACCATAACAAAACAGGAAAGGAGAACGAAAGATGAAGGTATTGCTCGTAAACGGAAGTCCACACAAAGAAGGATGTACATACACTGCTCTGACAGAAGTGGCATCCGCACTTAAAGAAGAAGGAATTGGATCTGAAATCTACTGGATCGGGAACAAACCCATCGGGGGATGTATCGGATGTTATCAGTGCGGGGCTAAGAAACAGTGTGTATTCGATGATCAGGTGAATGAGTTTACACAGAAGGCACTTGAGTTTGACGGCTTCATATTTGGTTCCCCGGTATTCTACTCCGGGATGAACGGAAGCTTGATGAGCTTTATGGACAGGGTATTCTTTTCTGCATCAGCGAAGGATCCTCATCCATTCAGATTTAAGCCTGCAGCTGCTGTTGTATCAGCAAGAAGAGCAGGAACAACATCCACGCTCGACCAGATCAATAAGTATTTCCTGCATCAGCAGATGCCTGTCGTATCATCCCGTTACTGGAACATGGTCCATGGCAATAGTCCGGATGAAGTGAGACAGGACGAGGAAGGAATGCAGGTTATGAGATATCTTGGGAGGAACATGGCATGGATGCTTAAACTGCGTGAGGCCGGTGATAAGGCGGGCATAGCACTTCCGAAGCAGGAAGAGACAAGGAAATCAACAAACTTCATCAGATAGGCGGTCATACAATGAGCGAGAGAATAGTTTAGACGGGAGGAAGGATAAGCAAATATGGATAATAAGCTTTTTGAGTTGACCGCTAAAAGAAGATCTATCCGCAGTTATACCGGAGAACCGATAGAGAAAGCAGTACTTGAGGAGATCATGAAGGTAGCACTGACAGCCCCCTGCTCTTTCGGACATCGTCCGGTAGAATTTGTAGTAGTGCAGGATCAGGACAGGATCCGGGAACTTGCTTCATGCAAAAGTTACGGCGGAAACCAGATCATAGGCGCAGGCGCGGTTATTGTTGTTATGGTAAAGCTTGACAGAGGAGAGTTCTGGATCGAAGACGGTGCCATTGCATCTTCATATATACTGCTTGCAGCAGAGCAGTATGATGTTGGTGCCTGCTGGGTCCATATCAGAAACAGGGATGGAAAAAGAAAATCCTCTGATGAGGAGATAAGAGAGCTCCTTGGGGTACCGGATGCCTATGCAGTGCTGAATCTTGTTGCGCTTGGAGGAAAAGCTGAAACCAAGAGAGGATATTCGGAGGGAGATTTTGATCTGAATAAGATACATTACGAGAATTTTTAACTTTTTATATATATGAGTACGACAAATCGGGACATGCGGAGGAGCCTATGCAGTTTAAAGAAATACAGACAAGAGA
>JAZOAJ010000241.1:0-4227 GCA_045595385.1 Lachnospiraceae bacterium
AAGACGGCCATGAAGTAAGCATAATCGAAATGAAGGATGCAGTCGCAGAGGAAATAAACGAATTCTTCCGTGGGGGACTCATGCCTCACGTAGAGAAGGCAGCCACATTGTACACTAGTACAACAGTAAAAGAAGTTGTGCCTGAAGGCGTAAAGGTTGAAAGAGATGGAGAAGAGTTCCTGATCGAAGCTGACACAGTTGTCTGGGCTCTTGGGTTCAGACCTAAATGGGCAGAGGTCGACGGACTCTGCGCATGTGTTGATGAGAACTATGTAATAGGTGACTGCGCAAGCGTCGGACAGATATACGATGCTGTCAGCGGAGGTTACTATACCGCTCTCAGAATTTAAAGTAAAATCATAAAACAGATTGCGAAATGAAGCTGCCACAACATGTGGCAGCTTCATTTTGGGGAAAATGGGCATGCCTTTTTTATGTGCAATCCCTGTTTTTGGCATATTAATTGCATTTATTTATGCGAAAAATATTTTTATTCAGGAGGCTTATTAATGGGCAAAAGTATCACAAAAGCTCAGGCGAAGGAAATGTACCGCACAATGTGGAAGATCCGCCGCTTTGAGCAGGAAGTATTTGAGTTTTATAAAAAGGGTCAGATGGCCGGACTCGCTCACCTCTATATAGGTGAAGAAGCAGTCGCAGCCGGCGCGTGCGCAGCCATCGGACCTCAGGATTATATCGGATCCAACCACCGCGGACATGGACATCTTGTCGCAAGAGGCGCTGACATGGGACGCATGATGGCTGAGATCCTCGGCAAGGAAGACGGATACTCCAAGGGCAAGGGCGGTTCCATGCATATCATGGCTATGGACCTTGGTATCCTCGGAGCTAACGGTATCGTTGGCGGAGAGATCCCGATCGCTACCGGCGCAGGTTACAGTGCAAAATACAGGGGAACTGATCAGGTCACCTTGTGCTTCTTCGGTGACGGAGCATCCAATGAAGGTACATTCCATGAGAGCATCAACATGGCTGCAGCATGGGATCTCCCTGTTATCTATATAATCGAGAATAACCTTTACGGCATCACAGTTGATACCCGCAGGGTCACCAAAGAGCATGATCTTGCAAAGCGTGCTGTGGGATACGGCATCCCGGGATACACTATCGACGGAAATGATGTTGAAGCCGTATATCAGACAGTAAAGAAAGCTGTTGAAGATGCCCGCGCAGGAAAGGGCCCTTCCATCATCGAGTGCAAGACATACCGTCATCACGGCCACAACGGTTCTGATCCCTGCGTTTACAGGACAAAAGAGGAACTGGAAGAGTGGAAGAAGCGTGATCCGCTGCTCGTTCTGGAGCAGAAAGGCATCCTTTCTGCAAAGGACATAGAGAAGATCAAGGCTGAAGTAGAGCCGGAGATCAAGGCAGCATGCAAGTTCGCTGAGGACAGCCCGTATCCGGAACCGGATGAATTAATGGAAGACATTTTCGCATAACGATCAAAGGAGGAATAATAGCGTGAGAAAAATATATTATCGTGACGCCGTTCTTGAGGCGTTGGACGAGGAGATGGCCCGTGACCCGATGGTAATGATGATCGGTGAGGACGTAGGAGTTGGTGACGGGACCTGGCGCTGCTCCAAGGGTCTTATGAAGAAATACGGGGATCTCCGCATGAAGGATTCACCCATAAGCGAGTCAGGTATCGTAGGCATGGGTATCGGTATGGCACTTACCGGCATGAGACCGATCGTTGAGATCATGTTCTCAGATTTCATGCTCGTTGCAATGGACCAGATAGTAAACCAGATGGCTAAGGTATGCTACATGTCAGGCGGACAGAAGAACGTTCCCATGGTCATCCGTACAACAATAGGTGCCGGACGTGCAGCAGCCGCCCAGCATTCACAGAACCTTAACGCAGTTATCGCTCATTTCCCGGGAAGCAAGATCGTCATCCCTTCTGACGCATACACCGCGAAGGGTCTCTTAAAGAGCGCTATCCGCGAAGACAACCCGGTCATAGTGGTAGAGCACAGGAAACACTACAGCGTTGAATTTGACATGCCCGATGACGCCGATGAGAACCTTCTTCTCCCTATCGGCAAGGCAGCAGTAGTTCATGAAGGAACCGATATTACAGTAGTAGCAAACTCATATCAGGTAGGCCAGTGCGTAAAGGTAGCTGAGCATCTTGAGAAGAAAGGTGTAAGTGTTGAGGTCATTGATATCCGCACACTTGTTCCGCTCGACAAGGAAACAATAGTCAAGTCTGTCAAGAAGACCGGACGTCTCCTGATCGTTGATGAAGGATATACAAGCTTTGGTGTTGCAGCTGAGATCTGCGCCTGCATCCAGGACGATGTCTTCTATGATCTTGATGCTCCCATACGCCGCCTGTGCGCACCGGATGTCCCGATCCCGTTCAGCCCGGCTCTTGAGAAATTCATTTGCCCTACAGAGAATACTATCCTGAAAGCAATTCAGGGATTGCTGTAAGAAAGGAGAGATACTGACATGGCTGAGATCATTGTAATGCCCAAACTGGGTTATACACAGGATGAAGGAACCATTGCAGAATGGCTGAAAAAAGAAGGGGATACCATTTCAAACGGTGAACCGTTCTTTGATGTACAGACAGATAAATCGATCATTACAGTAGAAGCTTCCTGTTCAGGTACTGTCCTTAAGTTAGCTCTTGAACCCGGCGTGACCGTACCGGTGCTTACACCTGTTGCAGTAATCGGCGAGCCCGGTGAAGATGCAGAAGCTGCTCTTGCCGGACATGTGACACAGACTGCTGCTGATAAGCATGAAGACAGCCTGTTTGATGATGAGGAAGAGGAAACTGCAGAGGAAGCTGCTCCCACAGCTGCTCCCGCAGAGGATCTCAAGCTCACACCAAGGGCAAAAACATATGTAAAAGAAAACAATATAGATCCATCATCCCTGACTCAGATCCAGGGAACAGGATTTGAAGGCGGCATCACTTCAAGAGACATCAAGGCATCTCCTCTTGCAAGGAAGGTGGCAGAGAAACTCGGTGTGAACCTTGCAACTGCTCCCGGAAGCGGCATGGGCGGCAAGGTCATGAAAGCGGATGTGGAGAAGGCAGCAGCCGCTCCTGCAGGGGCTGATGAACTTCAGATACTCAGCACAATGCCATATAAGGGTGTACGCAGGATCATAGGTGAAAAACTGGCTCAGAGCAAATTCACGATGCCTCATCTGTATTTTACAGATTCGGTTGATACAACAGCCATGACCAGATTCCGCAAAGAACTCAATGAAGTGGCGGAACGCAAGATCACAGTTTCTGACCTCCTGGTTTACGCATGTGCCAAAGCTCTTCAGAAGTACCCGGGGATCAACTCAGCCATGGTCGGCGATGAGATCGTGCAGTACAAGAGCCTTAATGTAGGTGTTGCTGTCGCAGGAGACAACGGGCTGGTAGTTCCGGTCATCAAGAACATCCAGAATAAGACTCTTACCCAGGTTTCCGAAGAAAACAGGGATCTTGTGGACAGAGCGAAGATCGGACGCCTGGCACCGATCGAATATGCAAATCCGACATTCTCCATTTCAAACCTGGGCATGTTCGGAATTGAGAATTTCACGGCGATCATCAATCCTCCGTGCTCTGCGATCCTTTCGATAAGCTCTGTTATCAAGAAACCGGTCGTGGTTGAGGTTAACGGGGAAGATACGATCGCGATACGTCCGATGATGAACATCCAGCTTTCAGTGGACCACAGGATCATTGACGGACTGCTGGCAGCTCAGTTTACAGGGTATGTCAAGTATCTGCTTGAGCATCCTGCAGGGATACTGCTCTGAAAAAGGAGGACATCACAATGTTTGATTATGATGTAGCCGTGATCGGCGGCGGTCCCGGAGGATATGTGGCAGCCATAAAGGCTGCCCAGGCAGGACTTAAGACAGTTATTGTTGAAAAGGAAAACTTCGGCGGAACATGCCTTAATGTCGGATGCATTCCGACCAAAGCCCTGGTCAAGTCCGTACAGGTGCTTGAAGCGACTAAGAAGGCAGCTGAATTTGGTATTGAGGGAATCGATCCTAAGGCAGTAAAGGTTTCAATGGAGAAACTCCAGGCACGTAAAAATGCCGTGGTCAGCCAGCTCGTGGGAGGCGTAAATGCGCTGCTCCGTGCAAACAAGGCTGCAGTCGTGGAAGGCACAGCCAGCCTTGTTGATACGCATACCATAGCTGTAAACGGAAAAAAGAAGATCACTGCTGAGA
>JAZOAJ010000242.1:0-8483 GCA_045595385.1 Lachnospiraceae bacterium
ATTACGGTATTGCCGTCCACGGCTTCCTTGCGCTCGGTGACCACTTCGTTCTCGCTGTTGACGTAAGTGTATTCGCGGCCGTCAGTTCCGGTGAGTTCGTCGTTGTATGAAAGCTCTACCCCGAAAATGCCGTTGCCCGATGCTGTAAACCCTATGACCGAGCTTGCGAGTTCGCCATAGCTGTAATTGCGTTTGTAGCTGTCCTCCAGCCATATGCCGACAACGTTCCTGTCTGCATCCCTCTTGGCTATGAAGTCCTCGACTTCGCCGTAGGAGAGATTCTTTATCAGCTCGACATAGCTGCTGTTCGGCCTGACATTGATCTTCTTTATCAGCTCGTCACTCGTAAAGCCAAAGCTTTCAGCCACGAGAGTCACTGTCGGCATCAGATATCTGTCCTGGTCCGAAAGGATGACCTTTGGATCCAGGATCAGGTTATATGTGACATTGCTGGTCGCAAACACGACGAAATTGCGGTCAACTATGTCGCCGCGTTTTGCCGTTATCTTGGAAAGTTCGGTCTCTGTCTGCGCAAGCGCAGTCTCACTGTATTTTGCTCCGTCAAATGCAAGTATGTAAAACAGCCTGACTGTCACAGCAACGAAGGCAACTAAAAGGGCGATGATCACAACACCCATACGCCTGTTCATCCGGCCTTCACTGTCTGCAGTTTTCTTCCTGTTTTTGCTATCCATAGATACCAGAATGGACAGTGAACACTTTTTAAGCATTTACTGTCCAAATCCATTCCCGATCTTAATTTTGTGGGATCTCAGCGAGCTGCTGAATGTACTCCGAATCGTCCGTCCTGTATGTTATGATCTGGTCGACGCTTCCACGTACCATCCCGTATTCCTCGGTAGCGGTCCTTATTACCGTATTCAGATCGACTGACCGGTTTATGTCGTATTCCTTGGAGTCGTTCTGACTGACGATGGTGTTGTATTCCTTTTCAAGGACCCCTATCTCCGTCATGAGAGCGTTGCTCTTAACTGACCCGTTCAGCAGTAAGATGACCAGGAACAGCATTACCGAGGCGATCATCATCCCTGCTGCAGCGCGGATGAAGCTGTTCTGGCGCCTGACCGCCGCCGCCCTCTTTTCGAGGGCCCTGGCCTTTCTGCGCTTTCTCTCGCGTTCATCCTCGTCGATGTACAGGCGCCTCGGCTCTTCTTCAAGCTGTCTCGCAGCGTTGCCGTCGACGTAAATGTTCATCGCCCGTCGGCTTCCATATTCAGTTCTTCTCGAATACTCTGAGTTTCGCACTTGCCGCTCTCTTATTTCTTGTGCACTCTTCCTCGGAAGGTACTATTGGTTTCTTAGTTACGATCTTACCCTTAGGGACTGCCCCGCATGTGCATACCGGAAAGTTAGGCGGGCATGTACACGGGTTTTCCGCTTTCCTGAATTCGTTCTTTACTATCCTGTCTTCAAGTGAATGGAAGGTTATGATCGCCAGCCTTCCTCCGGGATTCAGGAAATCTATCATCTCCGGGATAGCAGTTTTCAGAACATCAAGTTCTGAATTGACTTCGATCCTCAGCGCCTGAAATGTCTTTTTTGCTGACGCCGGCCTTCCCTTTCTGACTTTCGCAGGGATTGCCCTCTCGACTATCTCCGCCAGCTGGCCTGTTGTCTCTATCTCCCGGATCTCTCTTTCGTTTACAATGTGCTTTGCTATGTTTGCCGCGAAGTCTTCTTCTCCGTATTCCCTGAAGATCCTCGCGAGTTCTTCCTTTGAATATGTGTTGACTATCTCTTTTGCCGTAAGGGATGAATCCCTGTCCATCCTCATGTCCAGCACTGCATCTTCCCTGTAGGTGAAGCCCCGTTCAGGATTGTCGATCTGATAGGATGAGACCCCTATGTCCAGCAGTATGCCGTCAGCTCCGGTGATCCCCATCTCTTTCAGGATGCTCACAGCATTTACGTAATTGCTCTTTACCATCCTTACATTCGGGAAGATCGAAAGCCTTCTGCCCGCCGCGTCCAGCGCGTCCTGATCCTGGTCGATGCCTATCAGCATCCCTGAAGTCAGTTTCTGAACTATCTTGAAGGAATGTCCGCCTCCCCCAAGAGTACCGTCAACATATATCCCGTCAGGCTTTATGTTCAGGCTCTCAAGTACTTCATCCAGAAGCACCGGCTCATGTTCAAACTTCATTTAGATCTCGATCCCGATCTCACTCATCTTCTCAGCAAGTTCGTCAACGTCATCAAATGTGGAGATCTCCTCCCATGCGCTCCTGCTCCAGATCTCAGCCCTGGTGCCGGCTCCTATGACGACAGCGTCGCCTTCCAGATGTGCATAGTCTCTTAAGACCTGTGGGATCAGTATCCTGCCCATCTTGTCAGGTTCTGCTTCGCAGGCGCCTGCAAGAAAGAACCTTGCAAAATTACGTGCGTCTTTCTTGGCGATCGGCAGACCGGCAAGTTTTTCGGAGAACTTCTCCCACTCTTTCTGGGGATATACCCACAGGCATCCGTCGAGTCCCTTCGTCACAGTAAAGCGCTCTCCGAGCGCCTCCCTGAACTTAGACGGGACCGTTACCCTGCCTTTGTTATCGATTGAATGATTGTACTCACCGACAAACATTCTTTTCATATCCTCCAGAGACTTAAATCAATTGTGGAGATCCGTGCCATTTACCCCGGCCAAGTGGTGAGGTACGCCGGAATCTTTCCCACTTTTCTCCACAAGTTGACACTTTTCACCACTTGTGAGGTTATTTTAATGCCAAAACGGACAAATTGCAAGCATATTTCAGAAAAAAAGCAAAAAAAGAAAGCTTGATTTTTCAAGCTTTCCAAGGGGTTTTGTACCATTTTCGGGACTTCTACAGCGGATTGTGGAATCAGGCCCGGCGTACCACTATATATTGTGTTTTAGATCACTTCATCACAAGGAATGCGGTCCACATCGCGCGGCCCTTCATGCCTGTCTTTCTCTTGTATTTTTCAAGCCCGTAAGGGGCCGTGATCCGGTCAAAGAATTCGGCTGCTTTTTTCTTCCTGATATCCGGCGGGAGCACCCTGACTTTGAGGATCGTAAATTTGAGCGCCCAGTACAGGAAATCTGCCCCGTACCTGTCAATCCAGCCTTTTTCCTGCCAGACCTTAGCTGCCCTCAGGATCATTTCATAATGATTATCCACAGTCTTCAGCGGGTCATTCTGAACACCGTCCATGATCGACCCTTCTCTCTTAAGCCGGTAGCTCATGAGGACATCCTCTATGAACTCAAATCCGCTGGCCTGGGGAAATATCTCCATCTGGTACAGGACGTCCTCACCGTACTTCAGGTCCTCGTCAAATGTAACCTGGCTCTCATCCAGCAGTCCTTTCCGATATGCCTGCCTCCAGACATACGGCATCGACCCGCGCTCGCCGAAAAGTACCTTAGGTGAAAATGAGCTGTATGATGCTGCGGGGAACTGAAGCGTTTTCTTATACCATGCCTCATCACCGATCAATGACGGGAATGTATCCGCGCAGTAAGTGATGATGTCAGCCCGGTCTGAGGCCGCAATATGCTCTTTAAGGATGTTCAGTGCGTCAGGCTTAAACTTATCGTCCGAATCAAGAAAGACTATCCATTCGCCCTCAGAGACCGCTATCCCGGCGTTACGTGCAGATGACAGGCCTCCGTTCGGCTTGTCCACGATCCTGATCCTGCCATCCTTCCCGGCATACTCTTCAAGGATCTTTCCCGAAGAGTCAGTGCTGCCGTCGTTTACGCAGATGAACTCGGCATCAGAAATATCCTGCTGTATGCAGCTGTCCAGGCATTCAGCAAGATAATCTTCAACATTATATACAGGTATTATGACCGAAATGAAAGGTCTGTCCATCTCATCCTCTCTTAAGCAGGCGCCCGATCTTATCGGCCGCCTTTCTGATCACCGACCGGCTGTTCCTGCGGTCGATCTCATCGGCAAATCTGTCTGCGTCCTGAGCCCACATTTTCAGGCTCTCCCACTTGAATGGAGGAAAATACTCTTCCCCGGCATATCCGTTATCCAGATCCGCAGCGATCTCATCCCTGACGTTCCGGGCAAATTCACGGTCCAGGGGAGCTGCAAGGCGCTCATAGTTCCATACATAACTGTCGTATTTCAGGCGCACCATCAGGGCAAGGAGCATTTCCTTTTTCTCTCCGCTAAATGTATCCCCGATGAAGCGTTCGATCTCTCTGTATTCGTCGCACACGCACATCGCCTTCGCGGGGGAGTTCACCGAACTCTGTTCATTATCCTGGCGGTAATGTAAGAATGCATCCTGCATGACACGCACTTTTTCAGCGCATGCCCAGACTTTGAAGTTGAAACCCGCATCCTGATATGAAGCACCGGGCGTCTCGTTGAACCTGATGGAGTTTTTCTCAAGGAATTCCCTTCTGTATATGGCAGACCATATCGAGGGCTTTATATTAAAGAAACCCGCCATTTCCGGACCGTTTTTCAGATCCTCTGTCGGGCAGAATACACCCGCAGCTGAATATTTTGCCGGGATATTGAATACGGTGTTCTTTTCCCTCGGGACTGAATAATAGAACCAGAAACTGCTCTTCACCACATCGAGGATTCCCTGAGCAGCGTCATAGAGTTTACTGAACATGTCAGGCTCCGCCCAATCGTCAGTTTCTATGATACCTATGTACTCTCCCGCAGCCTGATCCAGCCCCAGGTTCATCTGGTATCCGTAGCTTCTTTTATCTGAATGTATGATCCTGATACGCGGATCGGAAGCTGCAGCTTCCTCAAGTATCTCAAGGGTCCCGTCGTCAGAACCGGCGTCAACGCATATGATCTCAATGTCCTTGAGGGTCTGGCCTGTCACACTGTCAATGCACTGCTTAATATATCTGCCCACGTTAAGAGAAGGCATGATCACGGAAACTTTAGCGCTCATCGTTCCTCCCCCTTAAATACCTCTCCAAGTGACTTCCTGTTATACATCAGAGGATCTTCACCCAGTTTAAAGAAAGCGAGCACGGGGATCACATTAAATGTGAGATCCATCAGCCGTGGCTCAGTGAAGCTGTGTAAAAGGACCAGCAGTGCAATGAATACCAGCCAGAAATCTGTCTTCTTCACTGCCCTGACGATCAGCCTGGTATACACGGCAATGACAGCTGCCAGGTAAATGATCCCGTTATCAAGCAGTATGCGGATATATGAGCAGTCCACATAGTTGTATACGCCTGCAGGACCGTCTGAAGCTATAGTGTTGCCGATCCATTCTATCTGCTGGCCGAACAAGGTGATGCCATAGTCCATTATGCCCATCCTGCCATAGATCAGCCTGTTATTCAGTGCAGTATTTATCTTGTTCCAGATAGCTGTCAATGTATCAGAGTTCAGATCGACAATAAGATACAGTCCTACTGTAAAGACGCAGATAAGTAGTGGTGCAAGATAATAAAGCACCTTCAGATGTCTCAGGGCTCTCCAGTGGTTTCTGAACGCTCCCTGTATTGCGAAGAATATCAGGAGCATGGTCATCAGAAGGAATGGCAGGTTGGTATCTGTTCTTATGAACATGTATACATTTACCGCCTCAAGTATGACATACTCCCAGATCTTCATCTTTGCTTTTCTGAGAAAAATGTACTGCAGTATGAAGAAGAACAGCAGTGTCGGCGCATTCGTCGCCCATGAAAATCCGAGCCCCCAGCGCGGCCTGTCAGCCACTTCGTCAAAAAGGAAGTTTTCGGTGATACCGATTTCACTGAGGATAATGGTAACAGCCAGTATCGTTCCCGTTATCATCGCGGAAATAGTGATCACTCTCCTGGCGCTCAGTTCATATGCCGCCATGAAAAGGAGGGCTGCCACAAGAAGGAGCGTGTTTCTGCAGAAATACCAACTGACTGCGCTGATCATGGCAAACAGCACATAACATATGAATGTTTTCAGCGGGTATACCCTTTTTATCAGGTTGATGATGATTACCGCAGCAAACAGAGCGCATGATACGCCAAGTGAGCCTTTATAGGCAATTACCTTTAAGGGCGAATCATTAAGCGCATACCAGGCGGTAAGCGTGATAAGCTGGGTCGCCACAAAAATGACCCAAGCTATGTCAAAGAGTCTGTTTTGTATGGTCCTGTCAGTACTCATCAAAGATCAGAACTTATTCGCTTTCTTCTTTAGCTTCGGCAGCGGCTTCGGCCTCCTCGGCTGCGGTTGCAGGATCTTCGGGAAGGTCCTCGGCTGCGGTTGCGGGATCTTCGGGAAGGTCCTCTGTTTCAGTCTCTTCGGCTTCTTCTGCCTCTTCAGCTTCTTCCTCTGCGTCTTTTTTATCTACTGTATAAGTCTCCCACTGGGATTTCTTTTTCTTCGAACGGTTTGCCTTCAGTTCATCATAATGGGCCTTTGTGCCGGGATCCCCGTCTTCAAGCACATACTTGTAACCCGGATCCCATGTGTGCGACCAGAGCCTGATCCTGTTTATCAGAAGGATCACAAATGCCGCTGCAACAATGGCAATGGAAAGAAGCTGTGATACAGGGATCGTGCTTCCGATCTTCAGCTGGTCTGTCCTGAGGCCTTCAACGACTGCTCTTTCAATGGCGTAGCCACCAAGATACCAGAGCAGGATCTCTCCGTTGTACTGAGCCAGGCGGCTTACCAGCATGAGGATGATGAACAGGAGGAGGCACCATGCGCTCTCATACAGATATGTAGGATGCACCTGGATATACTTCACTCCGTTTACATTTACCATGTTTTCCAAAAGTTCTTCGGATACCACTCCGCTCGCCTCGGAATACTTGATCTGCATGGCAAAGAGCGAATCTGTGTACCCGCCGTAAGCTTCCTTGTTGAAGAAGTTGCCCCAGCGGCCTATCGCCTGTGCCAGTGCGATGCCGGGAGCTGCTGTGTCAAGCGCGCGCAGGAATGATATCTTCTTGTATCTGCAGACAAAGTACGCGGCAAGTATTCCGCCGATCAGGCCGCCGTAGATCGCGAGTCCGCCCTGTCTGATATTGAATATCTGCCAGAAGCTCGTGTACTCCTTAAGGCTGAATATGACATAATAGAGCCTTGCGCCGATTATCGAGCAAATGATCGATATGATACCGATATCGACATAATGGTCCGGATACTGGTTTGTCCTTTTAGCCCTCTGCATGGCGATCAGGACTGCCAGGATCATGCCTATGGCAATGAGCACTCCATAAAAAGCGATATGAAAGTTTCCGATGTTGAAGCCGTTAGGCAGATTGCTTATCTCTATCCCGAGATGCGGGAAAATGATTACGGGTGATTCCAATGTGTTTCTCCTTTATAAATCAAACGTTGAAACGGAACAGGATGATGTCGTCATCCTGGACAACATAATCCTTGCCTTCCATCCTTACAAGCCCCTTATCCCTTGCGGCACTGTATGAACCCAGGGAAATGAGGTCATTATAGTTTACTATCTCGGCCTTGATGAATCCTTTTTCAAAATCCGAGTGGATCTTGCCTGCTGCCTGCGGGGCTTTCATTCCCCTTGTGATGGTCCAGGCGCGGACCTCCTTCTTGCCTGCGGTAAGGAAGCTTGTAAGACCTAATATCGCGTAGCTGGCGGCAATGAGCTTGTCAAGGCAGGATGAGCTGACCCCGAGGTCTTCAAGGAAAGCTGCCTTTTCGTCATCGTCGAGTTCTGAAAGTTCCTCTTCTATCTTGGCACATACGACAAATACCTCTGATCCGGTCTTTGCGGCATACTCCCTGACTTCACCCACGAACGGATTGCTCTCTCCGTCATCAGCGAGGTCATCCTCGCTGACATTTGCCGCGAAGATCACCGGCTTATCAGTGAGGAGATTGAAATCCTTCATGATCTCCGCTTCTTCCTCACTGCGCTCCATTGTCTTGGCAAGATCACCTTTCTCAAGGTGGGCCTTGACCTTCTCAAGAAGCGCCAGTTCCGCTGCAAGTGCCTTGTCATTTCTTGCGCCGCGGCTTGTCTTGGCGATACGGCGCTCAAGTATCTCTATGTCTGAGAAGATGAGCTCAAGGTTGATCGTCTCGATGTCCCTTACGGGATCCACAGATCCGTCAACATGGACAACGTTGTCATCCTCAAAGCACCTTACGACATGGACGATCGCGTCCACCTCGCGGATGTTTCCGAGGAACTGGTTTCCGAGTCCCTCACCGTGCGAAGCGCCTTTTACAAGGCCTGCTATGTCAACGAACTCAACTGTGGCGGGCGTGATCTTGTCCGAGTCATAGAAGTCCGCAAGGACCTTCAGCCTCTTGTCCGGAACAAATGCCACGCCGATGTTTGAATCTATTGTACAGAACGGATAGTTCGCGCTCTCTGCTCCCGCCTTGGTCAGCGCGTTGAACAATGTGCTCTTGCCGACGTTGGGGAGTCCGACGATACCTAGTTTCATTTATCTATTGATCTCCTTTTTTAATGGATGGTTTTCTAATTCAACATGTAAGTATAACACTCTGCCCCGATTCTCTCAACAGTTTCATTAG
>JAZOAJ010000243.1:0-2160 GCA_045595385.1 Lachnospiraceae bacterium
TTTGCCGGCTCACCTACAAGCCTTTCACCGTTCTTTGTAAATGCTACTACAGACGGAGTTGTCCTCACGCCTTCAGCGTTTGCGATAACTGCCGGCTTTCCGCCTTCCATGACAGCTACGCATGAATTTGTTGTTCCAAGATCAATACCGATTATCTTACTCATTTTATTATCCTCCTTGGGTTATTTACGATTTATTAATTTGCAACCTTGACCATGCTCGGTCTCAGTAATGTGTCTTTATACATGTAGCCTTTCTGGAACTCCTCCACGATGATGTTCTCTCCGACGCTCTCGTCATCCACATGCATCACCGCGTTATGGAAGTTTGGATCGAATTCATGGCCTACTGCTTCGATCTGCGTTACCCCGATCCCCTCGAGGACCTGCAGGAACTGTTTATATATCTTTTCCATTCCTACTTCGAAAGGATCATTTTTATCTTCTTCCTCAACAAGCCCTAAGCCTCTTTCAAAGCTGTCCACAATGGGGAGTATCTTTTCAAGAACATCTTTGGCCCCCATGCCGAACATTGCTGCTTTTTCTTTATCCGTACGCTTGCGGTAGTTGTCAAACTCCGCGAAAAGCCTTGTATATCTGTCATTTGCTTCGGCGAGGAGCTTGGCCTGTGCTTCCTTTTCCTCGTCGGCTTTAGAGGATTTCTCCTTGGCCTTCTTTGTCCAGCCGAGTTTTCTCTCTTTCTTGCCCGGAGCCTCTTCCTGGACTTCTGCCTCTTCGGACATCTCCTCTGCTGCTTCCTGCGCAGCTTCTTCTGTTATCTCTTCTGTCATTTCATCGGATCCAACTGTTTCCTGATCTAAGGTTTTCTCTTCTTCAGTCATCGTCTTCGCCGCCTTTCATTTATTCTTCACCGGGTCCTGTGTGATTGAACTTCACATCAAGGTTTCCGGTTACATCCTTAAGTACATCCAGCACCTTCTCGTAGTCCATCCTCTTGGGACCGATGATGCCGATCTTGCCAAATACTCCTTCTTCGAATTCATATGTGGCTGTGACCACTGAGCAGTCTTTCATGGCATTGACTTCGGTTTCCTTGCCGATATATACCTGGATTCCCGTTGTGCTGCCGCTTGACTCTATATCGTCCACCAGGAGGTTGCCCAGCAGTTTTTTCTCCTCAAGAGTCGAGATCAGTTCGCTTGCGCTGGACTTATCACTGAGCTCTGGATACTTGAATATGTTCTTCGTACCGCTCGTGAATATCTCTATGCCGTCTTCGGAACCGATCGCGCTCACTATGGTGTTGAGTATGTTTGTTATCAGTTCCGCCTTTTCAGGTACCTGGCTTGCCATGCCCGCTGCCATGTCAAAAGTGATCTGTGAGAGCGTAAGTCCGTTCAGTGTATTATTGAACAGGATGTTGAGCCCGAGGATCGTCTCCTGGTCAAGGCTGCCGTTCACTCTGATCATCTCATTCTTGACTATATTGCCCTCAAGAATGACCGTGCACAGGAGCTTTCCCCCATCAAGCTGGGTAAGCTGGACAAATTTGAGTTTGTTCCTTCCCGCGTGCGGCATGCTTACCACCGATGTATAGTTGGTGTTGTTGGCGAGCATCTTGGCCATGTCCTTCAGGACTTCCTCAATGCGGTCCACCCTCTTGTCCATGATGTCCTGCATCCTGTCAAGGCTTTCCGACCTTGCATTGAGCTCCTCACTCTTCTGGGCCAGCATGTCATCAACATAGAGCCTGTAGCCTGCATCCGTGGGTATCCTTCCCGCGGAAGTATGAGGCTGGAAAATATATCCCATTTCCTCAAGATCGGCCATCTCATTTCTAATGGTCGCCGGGCTCAGGTTGAAATCGCCATACTTGGAGATCGTCCTGCTGCCTACCGGCTCGCCCGTATCAAGGTAGTTCTTGATGACAGCCTGGAGTATTTTCTTTTTTCTCTCGTCAAGTTCCATCCCGGATCTCCTATCATTTCCCCTGTTAGCACTCAGCAACATAGAGTGCTAATCACTACGCATATACTATCACTGGCACTCATCAATGTCAACTGCTAATCGCTCATAAATACTGTTAAAAATGTGTGTCTAAACGGATCCAAAACGGCTGTCATGTTGCCCTTCCCAAATCTCAGCTTTACAGCATGATTATTGATATTATCACCGAGATTTGGGAAGTTTTGATCCACCA
>JAZOAJ010000244.1:0-2112 GCA_045595385.1 Lachnospiraceae bacterium
AGGTTGCCCAAAAATCCGCAAGAACAGGAATGTCAGATGCGATGACCTCCTGCTCGAAATTATCTTTAGTTAAAATGATCTCTGCCATTATATTTTCCTCCTTCAAAATGCACATTTGGGGAATTCTGCGTATTATTGCGCCACATTCCCTCAGTATGATTATGGCACAACAATGTCCAAATGAAAATACTGTAAATTATACAAATAATGTCAGATAAGACCGAACCGTTTCAGCGCATTATATACACCGTTTTCCAGCATGGGCTCGGTATGGAGAGGGATCAGCTGCTTGAATGAGTCTTTAGCGTTTCCCATGGCGACTCCGTATCTGACAGTCTGAAGCATTTCCAGATCATTGAAGCTGTCCCCGAATCCGTAGGTGTCTTCAATATCAGCTTTCAGATGATCCATGAGTTCAAGAACTGCTTTCCCTTTTGAGATGCCCTTAGGGATGGTCTCGAAAAGCACTCCGTCATGATCTGCCCAGTTGTAGTCGTCTCCTATCTCGGCCAGCACCGCGTCCCGGTTGCTCCTTGCCGTATATGACGCGCTCACCTTCGCGGCATGCATCTCTTTTTCAAAGTCAATAGGGCTCAGACTTCCGGGAATATGCATCTGGTAGATCCTGTATATCCCGTCATCTCCGTTTTCGACGTAGACCGGGTCATAATAAAACCAGTCCCGGCCTTCGGGGTATGAGGCGAAACCGTTTTTTGCCAGGCATTTTACGAGCCTGACCAGTTCATCCTGCGGAAGCTCCACAGACTTGAGGACCTCTCCTCCCCATTCAATGTATGTGCCGGCGCCTGCGATGATACCGTCAAATCCCATGTCGATGATCTCGTCAAAGATCATTATCCTGGTCCTTCCGGTGCAGAGCACAGGATGGTGCCCGTTTTCCCTCAGGAGCTTTACTGCCTCTTTCGCAGAAGGCGTGACTCCGTTTACATAATCGTAAATGGTACCGTCTATGTCAAAAAAAACGTATTTGCTGTTCATGTGTATAATTCCGGCCTTCTGTTCGCCAGTGAAGGCACTGTCCTTCTTGTTTTTTCTATCAGTTCCGTATCGATCTCAGCAATGAGGAGTTCCTCTGCCGTGCCTGCCCTTGCAATTACATTGCCGAGAGGATCGACGACCATGCTGTTTCCGACGCGTTCCCGTCCCATGTCGCACATTGCCACGAACACTGTATTTTCCAGTGCCCTGCTCCTGGTCAGGATCTCCAGCTGCGCGAGCTTGCCTTCACCGCCCGACCATGCAGAAGGAACCACGATGATGTCCGCGCCATTCAGCGCCTGGTATCTGGCGATCTCCGGGAACCTCAGTTCATAGCAGACCATCAGCCCGAGTTCCCCAAACGGAGTGTCCATCGGTTCGAAGAGCTCATCGCCCGCGGCATTGAAACCGGACTCCATATAGTTGAAGGCATCGTACAGATGTGTCTTGTGATAAACCCGTCTTATGCTGCCTTTGTCATCCGCAACTATCGTGGTGTTGTAATTCTTCCTGTCAGATGCCGGTTCATACATGCCGAATATCATCCACATGCCGTTATCCGCGGCGATCTTCCGCATCCTGTCCACAGCCCGGCTGTCTGTTTCATTCGCAGCTTTAAGTTTTTCTTCAAGTGTCGCGTTCTCGGGAAATGATGCCAGGAAGACTTCGGGAAAGACTATCAGGCCTGCTCCTTCAGCCGCCGCCTCAGCTGCAAGCCTTTGTGCGGTTTTCAGATTCTGTTCACATTCAGCACAGGTTTCTGTCTGCGCCAGAGCTATCTTATACTTCATCTCATTTTCCTCATCCGAATATGCTGCCGTTCATGATGGCAGTCATCATTCTCTCCCTTGCCCCGGGAGCATGCTTTTCTATGTCCTTAAGCAGATCTCTTACATAGCTGCGCTCGGTCGAATGATCAAACGGGCAAGGGCTCTTTACCACCGGAATGTTCATTTTCCGGAAAAACCCATTGATACAGCGTTTGTCACAAACATGTACGGCCTTATGATCTTTATGCCTTTGTCTTCATAATCAGTTACGGGAAGAAAGGTAGAAAACCTCCCCTCATGTATGAGCGAAAGCATCATGGTCTCTGTCATGTCGTCCATCGTA
>JAZOAJ010000245.1:0-30018 GCA_045595385.1 Lachnospiraceae bacterium
ACAAGATATTTCGGCGGTGTGCTGCTGGGTACAGGCGGACTTGTAAGGGCTTATACTGATTCTTCCATGGCAGCTGTCAACGCACTGCGCGGGAAAGAGGGCGAAGGCAGGCTCCTTCCCGTCCTGAACGGACATGCCATAACATTCCGCTGCAGTTACAGTGACATCAGCCGGTTTGAGAGCCTCCAGGCCAAGCATGAGATGCTCACCGTCTCAAAGGAATACCTTGATACCGCAGTCTATAACCTGATCATCGAGGATTCTAGACTGGAAGGATTTTTAAGCGATGCACGCAATGCTACCCGCGGCTCATTTGCCCTGGACGGGGATGAATCTGTGTCGTACTGTCCTGACGGGACCGGCGCACTGATATATAACTGGTGATCATTTATCCTAATAAAAAACGAATGTGAACACGTTCACAGGCGTCTTTATCGTTATTTCTCATCAGCTTGTAATACCGTTGATTATCTGCTGTGCAACCTCTATATCCCAAAAATCGGGATATTTTTCAACAAGCTCCTGAAGATATGGAAGTGCATTCCTTGTATCGTCCAGATAGTCATATGACCTTCCAAGAAAATACAACAGATTGTCTGTCACATAACCTTTGTCGTACAGATCCTGCAGCTGATTCTTTGCTTCCTCATATGACTCCGCACCATAGAGCTCGATCGCGGCATAGAGCTGGTCGGAATATTTCCTGTCAAGAGCTCCCTGTTTGAGCTGGTTATAGAACTCCTTCTGTTCAGGCTCAAGAACTTCCTCATTTACACCTTCAAGAGCTTCCAGCGCTCCATCAAAGTCTTCCTTGGAAAAAGCGATCTGGGCAGAAATAAGCTTTGAGAAACTGACATCTTCCTTATTTACGATCTCTTCGGTCTCGCCTTCCTCTGTCGTCTCAGGGATCTCTTTCTGGAGCTGCTCTATCTTTGCGTTAAGATCTGATATCTGCGCCTGGTATTCGTTCCTGACAGTCTTGGTCTTGGCAGGAGTTACGATAAAGAATATCAGCGCGGCACCGATTATCACTCCGATGATGATCTGGAGGACAGTCATGGTGGCGGGATTATACTCGCGGTAAGACGATTTGGGAATTATGACATCATCTCCGCTTAAAGGTGAATGTTCCTCTGCTTCCGCCTTCTCCTGAAGACGTTTATTGCGCAGTTCAGTAGGTGAGAGTTCAGACTCGGCTTCCTTGATCTGCTCTTCCACAGCATTGGTATACGCTATGGTCGTGGTATTGCCCTGATCGATCATCCTTGCCTTGAACAGGACGTTCCTTGCCTCCGCGAATTTCTTCTTTTTCATGAGGAGAAGTGCAAGGAGCTGATATCCCTTGACCATGTGGGTATTCTCATTGACGAGCTTCTTTAACTGTATCTCCGCAAGATCATAGTTTTCCTGCTGAACATAGCTGAGCGCCTTGTTGTACTTGCGCACGGCATAATTGATCACATGCAGATACTGGCGGGAATTCTGGAGCTTATCCAGGAAATGATCCGCCATGTTGTTCTCGCTCTGCTGGCTCTTACTTATGACCCACTGGGCAAGTCCCATCGCATATTCACCGATCTCGACATAGATCAGGCCGAGAAGATTTCGGGCGTTTATATTTGCCTTGTACATCTTCAGGCTGACCTTAAGACACTCGATCGCTCCGGTCATGTTGTGGTCCCTTGCCATTTCGAGTCCGCGGTTATACAGCTCGTTTGATTTTTTTACGATGCGTTTATATGTTGAAACGTCAGCTCCGCATTCAACGCAGTAGTCATTTTCATATAGAAAACTGCCGCATTTATAACATTTCATCGGCTGGCCCTCTATTTATCCTTCTTTTTTCCGTACAATACTTCCAGCATCAGATCGGTAAGATCCTCAACCGCATTCTCCGCCTTGGCGACCTTTTCCACATCGTCTATCTCAAGGCTCGGATGGAAATTTTTAATCTCTTCATCAAAATTGATCATTATTATTCTCCCGTACGCTCAAGCTTTTCCAGCTGAGAGAGCACCTGCTCCATCATCTTGGTGTACTTTTCTTTCTTTTCCTTTTCTTCAGCTATCTTTGCTTCAGGAGCCTTGCTTATGAATCTCTCATTTCCGAGCATTCCGTTTACCCTTGCGAGCTCGGCTTCAAGTTTCTTCTTTTCTCCCTGAAGTCTTTCGATCTCTTTGGAGATATCGACCAGTTCCTCAAGAGGAATGTATATTGTAACATCTGCCAATGAAACTGACAAGGCATCATCCTTAAGGCCGCTCCTGCTGTCCTGGATGGTGACATCTGTTGCCTTGGCCAGTGTCGCAAAGAACAGCTTGCCTTTTTCAAATATCGATCTTATGTGCTCTGACCCTGAGACCACATAAACTGCTGCCTTCTTAGCCAGAGGGACTCCCAGATTGGTACGTCCGTTCCTTATGCCTCTCACTGCTTCCTTGATGAGCTCGATCTCTTCCTCGGAATCAGCCTGGTCCCATTCGGGCTTGTATTCAGGCCATGCGGAGATCATGATCGACTCTTCCGGATACTCTGCGCTCATCAGGGGCTGCATTGTGGTATAGATCTCTTCCGTTACGAAAGGCATGTACGGATGCAGGAGTTTGAGTGCGGTCACGAGTACAGTCTGGAGTGTCCAGAGGGCTGCATGCTTATCTGCTGCCTCCCGGGAATACAGACGCGGCTTGACCATCTCGATATACCAGTCACAGAACTCTTCCCAGATGAACTCATAGAGTTTGTCGGCTGCAAGACCGATCTCATATTTGTCCATGTTGGATGTGACTGCCTGCACGAGCTTGTTTGCCTTGGAAAGGATCCATTTGTCAGCATCTGTAAGCTCGGAAATGTCTACCGTGCCCACTCCCTCTTCAGGCATGTTCATCATGATGAACCTTGAAGCGTTCCAGATCTTGTTGGCGAAGTTCCTGCTCGCTTCCACTCTCTCATAATAGAAACGCATGTCATTTCCGGGAGTGTTGCCGGTCGCGAGTGTAAACCTGAGCGCGTCAGCGCCGTACTTGGCGATGACCTCGAGGGGATCGATGCCGTTTCCTAATGATTTGCTCATCTTCCTTCCGAGTTCATCCCTGACCAGACCGGTGAACAGTACAGCCTTGAACGGCTTCTCTCCCATCTGCTCATATCCTGAGAAGATCATCCTTATGACCCAGAAGAATATGATGTCATATCCGGTGATCAGAAGGTCTGTCGGATAGAAGTATCTGACATCCTCGTTGTCTTTCGGCCATCCGAGTGTGCTGAACGGCCAGAGCGCAGACGAGAACCAGGTATCAAGGCAGTCCTCATCCTGCGTAAAATGTGTGCATCCGCAGTCCGGGCATGCTTCGGGCATCTGCTTGGCCACGATCATCTTCCCGCACTTATCGCAGTAATATGCAGGGATCCTGTGTCCCCACCACAGCTGCCTTGAAATGCACCAGTCACGGATGTTGTCGGTCCAGTTATGATAGAGCTTTTCCATCCTCTTGGGGATCAGCTGGATCTCACCCTCGTCAACAGCCTTGATGGCAGGCTTGATCAGTTCGCTCATTGCCACGAACCACTGCTGCTTGATCATGGGTTCGATGATGGTAGAGCATCTGTCATGATATCCAACAGCATGCTCATGGTCCACTACCTTAACAAGAAGGCCAAGCGCTTCAAGATCTTCCACGATCTTCTTTCTCGCATCCATGGTGGACATGCCGGCATATGCGCCGCCGAGCTCGTTTATGTAACCGTCATCGGTGAACACACAGATCTCTTCAAGGCCGTGCTTCTTGCCGAGTTCGAAGTCGTTGGGGTCATGGGCGGGCGTGACTTTCATCGCGCCGGTTCCCACCTCAAGATCGATATATTCATCAGCTATTATAGGCATCTCCCTGTTCATGAGCGGAAGTATGCATGTCTTGCCGATGAGATGCTGGTATCTGGGATCGTCCGGATGGACAACCACTGCTGTATCGCCAAGCATGGTCTCGGGCCTTGTTGTGGCGATCTCGATCATCTCATCAGAATCCTTGATCGGATAATTGATATGCCAGAACTTGCCGGCGGTATCCTTGTGCTCTACTTCAGCGTCTGAAACTGAAGTCTGGCAGAACGGGCACCAGTTGATTATCTTGGTTCCCTTGTAAATGAGCCCTTTTTCATAGAGTTTTATGAACACTTCGAGCACTGCATCCGAGCAGCCCTCGTCCATTGTGAAACGCTCTCTGTCCCAGTCAGCTGAAGAGCCGAGTGTCTTAAGCTGGTTCACGATGCGTCCGCCGTATTCTTCCTTCCAGGCCCATGCTCTTTCAAGAAATTTCTCACGTCCCAGGTCTGCCTTGTCTATGCCCTCCTTCTTAAGGGCTTCGATTATCTTAACCTCAGTCGCTATTGATGCATGGTCACATCCCGGCTGCCAGAGAGCCTCGTAGCCCTGCATCCTTTTCTGCCTGATGACAATGTCCTGAAGGGTATTGTTAAGAGCGTGTCCCATGTGAAGCTGTCCCGTGATATTCGGAGGCGGCATAACGATGGTAAACGGTTTCTTGTCAGGATTCGGTTCGGCATGGAAGTATTTCTTTTCCAGCCAGTTGTCGTAGATCTTCTGTTCAATCTCCTTCGGATCGTATGTCTTGGCTAATTCTTTCATTACAATATTGTCTCCTTATAAGTCCGGCTTTTTAAAGAAGCCTAACTTAACATAGTATAATACTCATTCTTCCATTTGGCTATCTGTTTTTCAGGTCCGTCCTCTTCGTCCAGAGAGCTTTCAAATGCCAGGTATTCACTGCTGCTCTCTATCTGCGAACGGGCCTTCTCGATATGCTCTTTTATAACGGCGAGAGCTTCGTCTGAAACCTTGTACTTAATGATGTTCCTGAGCAGCTCTTCCTCATCATTATTGATGATGCTCATGTATACGCTTGCCTTGGCATACACCGGATCCTGGTACAGGTCATAGGCCATGCTGAAATACGTATTCGCGTTCCGGCACTTGAACATCTTCGCGTATACAACGCCTGCCGAAAAAGCTATGCGCGCGTAGAACATGTCGTTGGACGTATTTTCCGGATCTCTTGTGCTCAGTATGTCAAGATATATATGGAGCGCAGTGCCGTACCGCTTCTGCTTCATCATCGCACCCGCTTCGATCTGCATTCTCTCGTTTCTGGACAGGTTATTGATGTTCATCAGCAGATCTGCAACAGCGGCCAGATCGTCAGCTGAATAATAGCTGCTTGCCTTAAGGACATACATGATCATGTCCCTGCCGGAAGCATCATTCCGGTCAAGCATCCTAAGGCCCTGCGCCACCTGTTCCTCTCCCAGTTCTTTTTCAATGTAATCAAAGAGGCTGTCACAGAAGAACTCCCTGTATACCAGGTTCATGTGGTTATAGAGAAAATAGCTGATCTCCTCAAGGCTGTAAACATTTACGTCAACAGCCGCGATCCTGTAAGGTTTATCCGATTGTCTGGTGCACACCTGAAGCATTAGATATATCCCTCCAGATCCAGCCGCCTGCTCACTTCTTTGCCGCTTCCTTCGAAGAAGCCTCCAAAGCCTTTATCCCTTATTATGAGGTCGCACTGGGAATCATTGACATACCTGACCTCGACCTCCACTCTGGTGGCTTTGTCCTTTCTTGCAGGGAATGAAGATAGGTCCATTACAACCTCCGTCCTCTCCCTGCTTATGAGCGAGGTGATGATGAATGTTACTTTAGGGTCATTTGTCACTATAAAATCAGTTACGCTGCCGGCATCATACCAGTCGCATGTTGCCCTTGACAGCTCTATCTCCCCGGGGACTCCGTTATCCAGAGCTTTAACGGCTATTGAAGCTTTGGTCCTGCCCTTGCATACGATCGGGTATTCCCTTCCGCCTTTAAATGCTCTTATGTAACCCGCAAGGCAGGCTCCCTTAACATACAGGTTATTGCCCTTGAATACCCTGAAGCTGCGGGAAATGTTCTGGAGCGTGTCCTCGAACCACAGTTCGGAGAAACCTGTTCCTGTAAAGAAAACACTGCAGTTCTTTCCGTCGAACCTGATCTCTTCATAGATCTGGGAAAGCCTTTTGTCCAGCTGTCTTCTCAGCATCGCGCTTGCCAGATCCTTTATGAAGAATTCCATGGAATAAGTGCGCTCGTTAATGTATATGAGCGGTCTCTTAACTCCGCCGGTGAATGACATCTGCTTAGTGAAGAAACCGTCGGTATCAAAATCAAACAGGAGCGCGCCGTCCTTCCACAGGCTCTCGTCCTCGTTCAGCACAAAATAGGCAAAACTTTCGGCATAGCTTAATATCCTTACCTTTGAAGGGTCGACGCTTAAGATGTCGAAGACTCCTTCCATCCGCTCCTTGATCTCCATGTTCACCTTGCGCATGGTGATGGTTACATTTTCAACTGCCATGAGACCGGAGTGGATCTGTATCAGTTCAAGGAGCTTGCCCATGTATACCGCAAGCAGCATGTCGTATGTATAGCGTTTTCCGTCAACTACGCATTCAGCTCCAACAAAGATGTTGTTATAAAGGTCTTTATAAAGGGTCACTCCTGTCTGCTCGGCATAGAGCATCGCCTCTTCGCCTATAAGCCATGTATCGCTCTCTTTGTTGTAGCAAAGAGCTGCAGGTATCAGATAGCGCATGACTGAGCCCCCCGTCATCACTGATTCCGGGCGGCCATGGTGCAGGTTATAATAACATGCCTGGCAGTATTCATTTGTAAGGTCAATGCCTATGATCAGCGGCTGTTTATCCATTCCTGTGCCATCCTAAAAGAGCCTGTCCATGAGCATGGATTCTTTCTGGTAATCCCTGATCTGTTCCTTCAGCTGTGCTTCATCAGTTCCGTGAAGCTTTCTTATCATGGCATCCAGCTGTGAAAATCTGGAGCCGTCGTCTATCGTATGCAGGTCGTTGTAAGTAATGATGCAGCTTTTTCCTTTATCAATGGAATATTCCACGCTCTCTGCAAAGAACAGTGTGAAATTCCTGGTATATATCCCGGGGACGATCTCCTTCATTGCTTCCTGTCCCCTGACAGAACCGCTCCTCTGCTTCAGTTCAAATGTTATGACTGGAGCCGGTCTGAACATGGTGCTCTTTGTCAGCTGTTCATTTCCGTTACCGTCCTGTGTACTGCCTATCTTTTCAGCGACATAAGTATTTGCCAATGAAGCAGGGATCTCAAAATACTTCCTGTATTCCTTGAACTCCTCAAGCATTATCCCCCTTCTGACAAGATCGTTGATCAGTTCTCCTGCGATCTTTATGCTCCTCTTATCAGGGGCACTCTTTAGACGCAGATACATGAGATACGCGACCGATACCGTGTCATTAAACTTCTCTCCTGAGGCGAAAGCGCTTTCAGCATATTTAAAGATATATTCTGTCTTTTTGTCTGTGCCGAAAAGATGCTCCGCTGCAGCTGCTGATATGAAATCCTTCTTAAGGTCTGCGTCGGAGCCGTTTGCGAAATAATCCGCAAATATCCCCTCAGTCTCCTTCGGGAATTCACTGAGGGCAGCAGATTTCCTGATCACCCTTTCAGCGACCGTAATGTCATCAACGCCGTTAGCCTTGGCGGCTATGTACATGAGGATCAGGACGTCAAGCCTGTCATCATAGCGCCTGCACATGTATTTGAATATAACGGGATCAAAAGCGCAGTTCAGGAATGCCCTACATGAAAGCGCTTCCAGTACCCCATCCTCTTCATAATCGGTTATCTGGGCAAGAAAATGGGCGAGCGATGCGGCATGCTCATCAGAGATGTCCTCAGACCCGTTCTTTTTTATCTCCTCGTAGGCTTCTTTGTACATCATCTTGTCGATCATGACTTCAGTAAGCCTTGCCCTTGTACTCTCTTCAAGGTTGTAATCCAGGAACTTGAGCAGAAGATCATCAACAGTCCTGTCATCACGTGTTTTGCTGTACTGGACTATCAGACGCCTTAAAATGTCCTGCTCATAGCTTCCCCTCAGCCTTCCCTTGCCGAGGTATGCCTGGAAATATCTCAGTATGTCTGCAGGGTCTTTATCATCATGCACGATCTCAAGATTGTCTCCCACGAGCATGTATCTGGTTAGTGAAGACATGTCAATGCATTTAGAGGCATATTCCTTCCGTGGCATGAACCGTTTGGAGTAATGGTCGATATTGCTGTACAGATTTCCTGTTATGTCCTTGAACAGAATGACTGCATCGCCGGTAAATATCCTGACGAGGGCTTTCCCTTCCTTCAGCTCTGTTTCCTGGTATTCGCTGAACTCCCTGTGAAATACAAGTACGCTCGAGATCAGGGGATTATCAGTAGATATCTCCCTCGTATGGAGGATCTCAAGCATACGGGCATACCTGTCTTTTGCGAGCTGGTCGCTGTCCATCAGTTCTCTGTATATAACAGCGAGTGATGTGCTCACATTTCCCTTGTCGAGTGCTTCATATGCGGACCTGATCATGTTGTTCAGGGCAATGTCATAGTACTTCTTGTATTCATCTTTTCTTTTTACGATGCAGGCAAAATAGTAATCCCTGCTGCAGCCAAGCTCATACTCCCTGCCGGCAAAGAACTCAAGCACGGTTTCAGGTATCTCTATGAATTTTTCCGTGCCTGCCGAATAGATGAAATAGTCATACAGGCCTTTAATGTCAAGGAACCCGTTTACTGCCTCTTTGTAATATGAGTGATATTCCGGACCTTTCTTTTCGGCACAGATCAGTACTTTGCACAGGGATTTCAGGATTATGCTGCTCTTAAACTTGTCGTATGCATCTTTCAGGATCTTTATGCACGCATCAAGATTGGAATACTGCAGCACGCGGTTGTCGGTATGCCAGATGACCTCGGCAAACTTTGCCGCCACGCTTATGCTGAGGAAGTCCTCCCTGGCTGCAAAATACAGGGTATGTATCACAAATTTGGAAGGTTCGGTAATGAGCTCGGGATCGTCTTTAAAGGCTTCCATCGCCTCGTAATACATGACCGGGCTGTTGCATCCCCTGATCAGGAACTCCCCTTCGATCATCTCGGCAATGTCTTTCGGCGAGCCTGACAGCTTTTCGTCCAAATAAAGCAGCACCCAGAGTATTTTCCATCCCGGGTGCATCTCATAGATGGTCCTGACCCGGCCTGCCATGTCCCTGGTCACTTCATCATCCATCTCATATAGACTTCCGATATAGTAGTAATAAGCAAGAAGGTCCCAGTTGCGCTCATTGAGCTTTCTCATCTGGGCGGATACAAATTCCATGAGGCTTTCCGCCTCTTCATACCGTTCGCACGATATGAGGACATTTGCTTTATAGAGCATGAGGAACATGTCGGCGACATTTCCCCCGTTAACTTCATTAAGTATGGTAAGCGTTTTATCCTGCCATTCCGTCTGGAAAAGGTTTCCGAGGCGGAGGTCTATGTAGGACCTCTCAAGCAGGGCTATCTTCCTTCGGCTGCTGGTCTGGGCAAATCCCACACGCAGGCTGTTGTCAACTATGACGTTCACGCTGGAGCTGCATACAGGATTCCTGAAGGTTATGCGCGCATAATTCTTTCCGTTGTGGAGTTTTTCAGCGATCACGTTGAAGGAGAACTCAAGCACCGAGTCTTTGAATTCTTCCGTGGTCACGACTTTTTTGTCAAAGCTGATCGCAGGATCTTCAGAATATGCCTCGATCTCGGCATATCCGGGAGCAGTGATCTTAAGATGGATGATACCGGTAGTATCATTCACCACATCAGAGAATCTTATGTTCTTTTCCTGTGCCTCAAACCGGACCTGTTCCTTGTCGCCGATCGCAGTGAGGTATTCCTCCCTGGCAACCTTTTTGTTCCGTCCGAGCATCAGGGCATCATAGATAAGATCGTTCACTCTTTTTTCCTGTTTCTCAGCCGTTCCAGGCGTTCCTTCATCGTCTTTTCATAGCCCAGGTCTCCGGGTTCATAGAACTTCCTTCCTACCAGTTCATCCGGAAGGTACTGCTGTTCCACGTAATGTTCCGGGAAGAGATGGGCATATTTATAACCTACTCCGCGGCCGAGCGCTTCATGCCCGCTGTAATGGGCGTCCTGCAGATGCGCCGGCACACTCTTTATGTCTACTGTCTTTACTGCTTCAAGCGCTTCATCGATGGCATTTATCGCTGCATTGCTCTTAGGGGCGCACGCTATATATATAGCGGCCTGGGCCAAAGGTATGCGCGCCTCGGGAAGGCCAAGCACATGCACTGCCTGCTGTGCGGCAACCGCCACCTGCAGCGCCCTGGGGTCCGCATTTCCAACGTCCTCCGCCGCACAGATCATTATCCTTCTCGCGATGAAGTTGACATCTTCTCCCGCATAGATCATGCGTGCGAGATAATAAACAGCGGCATCCGGATCGGATCCCCTCATGCTCTTTATGAAAGCGGAGATCACATCGTAGTGGTTATCTCCGTCCTTGTCATATCTGACGTTCTTTTTCTGGATACACTGAGAGATGATCTCGGTCGTCAGATGTATCTTTCCGTCCTTTGACGGAGCCGTTGTAAGAACTGCCAGCTCGATCGCGTTCAGCGCGACTCTGGCATCTCCGCCGGCGAAATCCGCAAGGAACTCCAACGCGTCCGGATCTATCTCCGCTTTGAAGGCGCCCATGCCCCTCTCCCTGTCGTTCAGGGCGGTTATGATGATGTCCTTTATGTCCTCCCTGTCAAGAGGATGGAGCTCATAGATCAGCGATCTGGAGATAAGAGCCCTGTTCACTTCAAAGTAAGGATTCTCAGTCGTGGCTCCTATAAGGATTATGGTCCCGTCCTCGACAAACGGCAGCAGATAGTCCTGCTGTGCCTTGTTGAACCGATGTATCTCGTCAATGAACAGTATGGTCTTGCGCCCGTATGCGCCGGAGATCATCTTTGCATTCTCAACGACCTCGACCATGTCCTTTTTACCGGCGACTGTCGCGTTCAGCTGCTTGAATTCAGCTGATGTAGTATTGGCTATAACGCGGGCGAGCGTCGTCTTGCCTGTTCCCGACGGTCCGAAGAATATTACTGAAGAAAGCCTGTCTGCCCGGATCGACCTGTACAACTGGCTCCCTTCGGCCAGTATATGTTTCTGGCCTTTGATCTCGTCCAGTGTGCGCGGCCTGATCCGGTATGCCAGAGGGGCCTCCTGCTTTAATTTATTGTTGTGCGCATATTCAAAAAGATCCATTTATCTCTTCTTGATCGGTACGTAAACAGCGTGCCTTACCACGTTCTTGTATGCAGGTCTTATGAGTTTGGTGCCTGTTGTGATCTCTTCAAGTCTGTGGGCTCCCCAGCCTGCCATCCTGGAGACAGCAAATATCGGTGTGAACAGCTCATGGGGAAGTCCGAGCAGCCTGTATACAAATCCGGAATAGAAGTCGACGTTAGCGCATATGTTCGCCCTGTTCATCTTCTTCTTTGTCGCAATTACGTCAGTACCTATCTGCTCAACCTTTTTGTAGAACTCATACTCTTCCAGGCATCCTTTTTCCGCGGCCAGTTTCTCAACAAACTGGCTGAGTATGACTGCCCTCGGATCGGATATCGTATATACTGCATGTCCCATTCCATAAATGAGTCCGCTCCTGTCAAAACTCTTTCCGGCGATTATCCTCTCCAGCTGTTTCCTGATCTCATTTTCATCATCCCAGTGTCTGATCTTTGACTTAAGGAATGCCATCATTTCATCAACTTTGATGTTGGCTCCGCCGTGACGGGGTCCCTTAAGGGATGCTAAGGCTGCTGCCGTTGTGGAGTATGTATCTGTCATTGTCGAAGTAACAACTCTTGTAGTAAATGCAGAATTATTACCGCCGCCGTGATCGGCATGGAGGACAAGGCACAGATCCAGTATCCTGGCCTCGGTCTTTGTATAGGCGCTATCGGGTCTTAGCAGATGAAGTATCGTCTCCGCGGTTGAAAGTCCGCTCTTGGGCTGGTGGATGAACAGGGACTGTCCCTCCTTGTAGTGCTCAAATGCCTGGTATCCGTAAACGGCAAGCATGGGCATGACGGCATAGAGGGCGAGACACTGTCTGAGTACGTTCTCAACCGCTGTGCTGTCAGGATTGTCATCATATGCATAGAGTGTGAGCACACTCCTCATGAGAGTGTTCATCATGTCTTTGCTTGGGGCTTTCATGATGATGTCCCTTACAAAATTCGTAGGGAGCTGTCTGTATGATTCAACTGTCTCGTCGAATTTCTTAAGTTCATCCTTATTCGGAAGTTTTCCGAACATGAGAAGATATGTCGTCTCCTCGAAACCGAACCGTTTCTCCTTTGAAAAACCTTTTACGAGGTCTTCAATGTTGTATCCCCTGTAATAAAGCTTGCCGGGGCACGGCACCATCTCGTCGTCATCTATGGTGTATGACTTTACTTCTGCTATTTCTGTAAGTCCTGTGAGAACACCTTTTCCGTTCTCATCACGAAGACCTCTCTTAACATTGTACCTGTAATAGAGAGAAGGATCTATGACATCGTTTTCTTTGCAGATCCTTGCAAGTTCTTCTATTTCCGGTGTGTTCTCTGAAAATGGATTTACGCTCTTGTTACTCATATGTTCCCCTTTTTGTGTATACTGCGCCTAGCATAATTAATTGTTAATTATAGCACCAATAAAAAACCCCCGCAATAAAATCATAATCTTGAATAATGATTTGGCTTAAGATAAAATGTCCTCATGATGTTCAGGAACACTTTAAAGAATATATTCAGCATTCTGCTGCTGATCTCAGGGATCGTGAGCGGCGCAATGATCTTTTTTGTTACCAGATCGCGCCTTTCGGCCGTGGCAAATTCCCATAAGATGATGCTCGCGGCAGATGTCCTGATGTTTATATATGCGCTTATCTATATAGTTTGCGGCCTTCTTGCCCTTTCAAGGAGCATACCGCGCAAGGTAGTGCGCGTAAGACCGTTTGTGCAGGTCGGGGTTTTTCTGGCAATAGCCTCTCTGATAATATCACTTGCCAACGGGATCTTAGTAAGTCACATCATCATCCTTGCGGTATGCGGTATCCTGATACCCCAGATCTTTTTCTTTATCATAGGTGCGATAATGGCGAGAAAATGATTCCCGCCATTTTATTTTCATTTATTCTGCTTTAACCTTTCAAGTTCTTCGAAGAATTGCGGATATGTCCGTTCAACGGCATCGGCCTGCTCCAGGATCACCCCTTTCCGGCACATGCCTGCGGCCATTGTTCCCATCATGGCGAGCCGGTAATCACTGTGAGTTCCTACCCGTCCGCCGAAAAGCAGTTTTCCTCCGCTGCCGTCGATCAGGAGTCCGTCAGGCACCTCCGTTATCTGGGCTCCGAGTTCAGTCATCACCGCCGTAAGGGCCCTGACTCTGTCAGCGTCCATTCCGATACTGACAGGGTTTTTGATTATGCTCACTCCCTCCGCAGCGCTTGCCAGCAGCACAACGTGTGTCAGCAGGTCAGGGATGTCGGAAGCATCGATGTTCGTTCCCTTGAGATTTCCTCCGCTTACGGTTATGTCAGACCAGAATACAGGTTCTCCTTCTTCCCATGTATCAGTCTGCTCATGTTTTTTCTCTTCGGTTTTTGCGCCGAACAGTTCGAGTATCCTGAGGATCCGCCTGTCGCCCTGATGCGATGCTGTGTTCAGATCAGTGCATGTGACCGTACCGCCGCTGACAGCCGCTCCGGTCAGCCAGTACGCTGCCAGTTCCCAGTCGCCTTCTGTCGCAGGGATTTCCTTCATGTCGTACCGCTGGCCTCCGGGTATCCTGTAAACCCTGGCCAGGCCGTTCTGGTCCTTGAGCACCTCAATGCTGATGCCTGCCCTGCGCATCATGCTGATCGTCATGTCAACATACATCTCGGACTGGGGTTTCTTTTCCACCATGACAGCACTCTTCTCCTTGAGGAGCGGAAGGGCCATCAATAGTCCTGAAAGCGCCTGCCCGTCTGATACTCCCGGGAATATGTATGTTCCTGCGGTCAGCTGCCCCGTAACTTTAACAAGATCAGGCCTGATCTCATCCCTTTTGATCCCGTGAGTACGCAGAACACGGTAAAACTGGTCCATCGATGTAAATACCAGATTGCCCCTCAGGGCATAGATGCAGGTTTTTCCGAACGCGCCTGCTATCGGGAGCATGAACTTGTATGTTGTATCACTTTCCCCGCATTCAAGCCTGTATACGAAATTCTCGTCCGAAACAGTTTCTTCTCCAAGCCCCAGAACACCCAGGCAGTTCCTGGTCACCTTGATGTCCTTTGAATCGTTTTTAAATTCAAATGCGGCCTCATTTCCTGAAAGGGCGCTGCATATCAGATATCTGTGAAGGAGCGATCCTGCCTGAGGGACTTTGATCGTTCCGTTTATGGGTTCATTTGATATTATCCTGGTGATCAGTCCCACGCTATTACCTCTCCTTGCCCCAGCGTTTGTATCCTGTATAGTCTATGCCGAACTGATCGGATATCTTCCCGATCAGGAAATCGGTCATTTCAGAAGCTGTCTCCTGTCCGCTGTAAAATGTCATTACTGGCGGGATCACAACTGCGCCGCACTCTGCCAGCGTCAGCATGTTCCTCAGATGGATCCTGCTGAGCGGAGCTTCCCTCGGCACCACGACCAGCTTCCTGCACTCTTTTATGGTCACATCGGCTGCCCGCAGGAGAAGGTTTTCCGAAAAACCGTTAGCCACGCCGGCGAGAGTTTTCATGCTGCAGGGTATGATCACCATGCCGTCTGTCCTGAACGATCCGCTGGATATATCGGCAGCCATGTCATAAATATCATAATTTATGTCCGCCAATGCCCGGATCTCATCCGGATCCATGCCTGTTTCCTGTTCCATTGTAATAAGAGCGTTATCAGAAATAACCAGATGTGTTTCCACATCCGGTATCTCTTTGTATGCCGCAAGCAGATCTGCTCCAAGCCTGACCCCGCTGGCACCGCTTATTCCGACAATGATCTTTTTCATGTCTTTCTCCGTCAATCCTCAGATATCCTGAGCGGCAATATCCTCATACGTTTCTCTCCTTACAGCTACGTAGGAACTTCCTTCCTTGAGCATCACCACCGCAGGTCTCGGTATCCTGTTATAGTTTGAAGACATCGAATAGTTATATGCTCCTGTGGTACATACAGCTATGATGTCACCCTTTGCTGTAGAGGATGGCATTGGAACACCCAGCTGGATCAGGTCGCCGCTCTCACAGCAGCGTCCTCCGATGGTCACCTCCATGTCAGCCTCCTCATTCATCCTTGATGCATTATAACAGGAATATGAAGACTTATACAGTGCATATCTGGGATTATCTGTCATTCCGCCATCTATTGATACATAGTTTTTGTATCCTGGGATCCTTTTTACAGATCCGGCAGTATAAAGTGTCATTCCGGCATCAGCAACTATGCTCCTTCCGGGCTCCATGTATATGACCGGAACAGGGATGTTAAGGCTTTGGCATTTTTCCTTTATCGCCCCGGCCACAGAGCCGATCTTTTCTGCTATGTCAAGGTAGGGGTCTGAATCAACATATCTGACTCCGTAGCCTCCTCCAAGGTTCAGACAGCCTGCCGGATATCCGAACTTTGTGTTCATGTCCGCAATAAACTCCAGCATGACGTCTGAAGCTCTTTCAAAAACATCTTCTGCAAAGACCTGTGATCCGACATGGCAGTGGAACCCGGCAAGTTCAATGTGCTCCTGCCTGAG
Organism: Lachnospiraceae bacterium; assembly: GCA_045595385.1. Taxonomy (GTDB): domain Bacteria; phylum Bacillota; class Clostridia; order Lachnospirales; family Lachnospiraceae; genus RGIG5612. The sequence continues at coordinate 15,716 of JAZOAJ010000245.1, forward strand.
GGCAAGGGCAGTTACCGCCTCCGCCTGTCCGGTGGCTATCGCCTGGCCGAACTTGGAATCCACTTTTCCGGTGCTGACAGCTTCATATGTATGAGGGTCGATGCCGGGAGTTATCCTCAGCAGGATCTTCTGGATGATCCCTCTTGAAGCTGCCTCAGCCTCGATCGCAAGGATCTCCTCTTCGTTGTCGGCTACAAAGTATCCGACTCCTCTGTCCATTGCAAACTTTATGTCGGCATCTGTCTTGTTATTCCCGTGGAAGAATGCCTTCCCCATGTCCATGCCTGCCTCACTTGCAGTGTATACCTCTCCCGGAGATACGACGTCGCATCCCATGTTTTCAGAACTGATGATCCGGTATATCTGTTTGAAGCAGCATGCCTTTCCGGCGAACAGCGGCATCGAACCTTCAGGAAAATGCTCCCTGAAAGCATTTACATACGTCCGGCAGTTATGGCGTATCCTGTCCTCATCCATGAGATAAAGCGGTGTGCCGTACTGTCTTGCCAGGTCTTCCGTACTCTGGCCGGCAAATGTAAGATTGCCTTTTTCATTTACTGAGATATTTTCACAAACAAAGCTCATCTGTTTTTCCTCATTGTATTACAGCATGTGTGCCCTGAGTTCCTCTGCGCTCAGTGCTGAAAGATCTGCAGGCGCGATATCGAACATTGTCTTGCATCCGGTGATGCCTCTTGAGTTCATCTTATATGCTGCTCTTGCAAGAGAAACGAGCACTCCCGAGGTGAACTCCGGATTTGAATCCAGAGTGAGCCTGTATTCTATGGTATGGGAATGTTCATTGTTCAGACCGGTCTTTCCTGTACATATGACTACTCCGCCGTGAGGGAGCTCGCTGTGCTCTGCCTTCATCTCCTCAGCGGTAATGAATGTGACTGTTGTGTCATAGTCCGCGAAGTAGTTCGGCATTGTCTTGATGGCTTCCTCGATGGCAGCCTTGTCTGCGCCTTCTTCGGCAACAACATAGCATTCACGCAGATGCATCTGCCTTGCGGTCAGGCCGCCTGCCTCTCCTTTGCGGGCAAGCTCCACAGCTTCCTGAATGGGAACTGTATACTGTCTTGCGTCAAGGACTCCCGGTATCCTTCTGATGGCATCTGAATGGCCCTGGCTCACTCCCCTGCCCCAGAATGTCGCAAATGATCCTTGAGGAAGTATGCATGACGCATAGATCCTGCTTATTGAGAACATTCCCGGATCCCAGCCGCCTGAAATTACCGCGACGTGTCCGTTCTCTGAAGCGCTCCTGTCAACATTTGCGAAATGCTCAGGGATGCGTGCATGTGTGTCAAAGCTGTCCACAACATTGAATATCCTTGCAAGCTCCGGTGTGAGGACCGGAAGATCTGTTGCCGATCCGCCCGCGATGATCATCACGTCAATGTCGTCCTTGAACTCAGCCACATCTGAAGCACTGTAAACCGGTACTCCTGTGCGTGTCTTTACTGAAGCGGGGTCACGACGTGTAAATACCGCGACCAGTTCTATGTCGGGGTTCTGTGTGACTGCAGCCTCAACGCCGCGTCCGATGTTCCCGTATCCGAATAATCCTAATCTCATTATATATTTTCCTTTCCTAAATGGCGTCAGTCAGCGACGAGGCATTTCATGTCATAGAGGCCCGGTCCCTTATCCTGAAGGAAAGCCGCTGCTGACAGCGCGCCTTCCGCAAACAGGGCTCTGCTGTGTGCTTCGTGCTTAAGTGTGATCGTCTGGTTTGCAGTGCCTATCATGACCTCATGCATGCCGACTATGTTTCCCATCCTTATGCTCTGGATGCCTATCTCGTTCGGAAGACGTTTTCCGTGTCCTGTCCTTCCCGTAGTGATCTCGGCATCTGTCCTTACGCTCTTTATCTCTTCAGCAAGGGTAAGGGCTGTTCCGCTCGGTGCGTCGATCTTGCGGTTATGATGTGCTTCGATGATCTCGATCTCCGCATCAGGCATTGCAGCAGCAGCTTTTTTAGCCAGTTCAACGAGCAGCGCTACTCCCAGTGAGTAGTTGGACGCAAAGAATACCGGTATGGTCTTCGCTGCGTCAGATATCATCTGTTTTTCCTCATCCGTCTGGCCTGTGGTAGCTATTATCAGAGGGATCTTATGCGATACCGCAAATGCTGTCAGTTCGGCTGTTGCGGCATGATGGGAAAAGTCTATGATGCAGTCAGCATCTGCCTGGACATCTGCAAATGACGTAACAACAGGAACGTCAAAGCCGTCATCTGCCGCATTCACGTCAACTCCGCCTGCAAGGACTGCGCCCCTCATTCCGGCTCTCACGAGTTTTTCAACTTCGCGGCCCATGGCGCCAAGTATTCCGCTTATTAAAACTCTCATTTTCCCCTCCGGCATTATTTGATCAGGTTCCATTTGCGCATCTCGGCGAAGAGCTTCTCCTGATGTTCGGGCTCCATCTCTGTGAGCGGCAGACGCAGGAAGTTCTCACACCATCCCATTGCTGCCATTGCTGCTTTAACAGGGATCGGATTGACTTCGCAGAACAGAGCCTTGATGATCGGCATGAAATCAGCCTGCATCTTAGCTGCTCCGGCAATGTCTCCGGCGAAGAACTTGTCGCAGAGTTCGACGGTCTGTTTCGGCATGATATTTGAAAGAACTGAGATTATCCCGAGTCCGCCCATTGACATGATCGGAACTATCTGGTCATCATTTCCGGAATAGATATCCAGTTTGTCGCCGACAAGTGATACTGTCTCAACGATCTTTGAGATATTGCTGTTGGCTTCCTTGATGGCACGGATGTTGCCATGGTCTGCAAGCTTTGCGTATGTGGCAGGTTCAATGCTAACGCCTGTTCTTGAAGGGACGTTGTAAACAACAACCGGTATGGTGATGGCGTCAGCTATGGAGCTGTACATTTTTACGAGTCCGTTCTGGGTTGCCTTGTTGTAGTAAGGTGTTACCACGAGGACTCCGTCAGCACCTGCTGAGCAGGCGAATCTTGAAAGCTCAAGAGCATAGTCGGTCTCGTTTGATCCGGTTCCTGCTATGCACGGTACTCTTCCGTTTATGCATTCAACTGCATAGGCTATGACTTTCTTATGCTCGGCATCGGTAAGTGTTGAGCTCTCACCTGTGGTCCCGCAGATGACGAGGCCGTTGATACCTTCATCGATCTGCCAGTCGATAAGACGGCGGAGTTTGTCATAATCCACGCCTGTTGAATTTGTAGGTGTGATGAGTGCTGTTGCTGCTCCCTTGAAGATAGGATTGTCTGTCATTGTTTGTTTTCCTCCTGAAATCAGATTATTTTTCATCTATTGCAATCGGGAAAATAAAAACACAGCGTTTTGCATCTGCTAACGCTGTGTTCAATCGGACTAATGAGTATTATGACTGTGTCATAAAATTCCAATCAATACATAGCTCTCCGCAAAATGCGACAGTCACGCGGATCTTATCCGCATGCCCAGGAAAAGCCTGCAATCTCTTTTCCTTCGGCGGCGGCCCCTTTCCTATCAGCAACGGCCCTGCCCGGCCTCTTGCACTGGTGCTACTAATGGCAACCGCATCCTCTATCCTTTAATTGCAATATTTGATTTTGTATACTATACACCTATGTCAGGTGAACAATCAAGCCTTTTTTAAATGATCTTCTGCCATACGAGCACAATGAGTACGAGCGAAGCAAATACAACTATTGAAGCAATGATCACAGGGACCGTTATGTTCCGCCCCTTTGCAGCCCCTGAGCTGCTGCTCTGGGGTAAAAGCCTTGCCTTTCTCAGCGCTGTCACTATAGGCTTATAAAGAAGTACCGTAAGCGCTGCGTTCATGCCTCCCTTGATCAGGTTGAACGGCAGGAATACCGGTATCAGCAGCCCAACGACCACTTCCCTGGGAGTACCCATGTATAACGGGGTGATCAGCCAGTTCCAGAGTATCATGATCGCTGTCATGCACAGAACGCCCGTAATGAGGCCTATAAGGGCGCCGGAGAACTTTTTCCTTGTCTTGTAGATGACTGCCGCCGGAACCACAAATGCGCAGGTGGACAGCACGTTCATCAGGAATCCTATCCATGCGGTACTGCTTATGGTTATCATCTCAATAAATGATACTATTACAGATACTATGACTGCCGGGAGCGGGCCGAACATGAAGCCGCATATGGCGATCACTACATCCTTGAAGTCAAAGCTCAAAAAGCCCATGACATTTACAGGTATGAGCTTTGACAATGCCATTACCGCATAGCTGATCGCGCAGAACATGCCGATCATTACTATCTCTCTTACACCGAATCTCTGTTTTGTTGTTGTTTCCATGATGTTCTTTCCTTTCAAATGTTTTATTTAATCTGTTTGGAAAGACATGCTTTAATGAAAAAAGCCCTGACGATATGTCAGGGCATGCATTTAAAGAAAAGCCATTCTTGTCTCTCTCATCCGGACTATGACCGTCGGTTCAGGAATCTCACCTGATCAACCCCTTAGGGCTCGCAGACTTTACTGCCGGTGGGGAATCTCACCCCGCCCCGAAACAGATTATATATTGATGGTATTGTACAACCGGTAAATGCATATGTAAAGCAGATAATCCTTTTCCCATGAAAAAAGCTGCCGCGCAAAACGCGCGGCAGCGATCATAAGTTTTTGAGCAGCCTGATCACTCTTCTGTTTCAGTTACTTCCTCTACAGCTTCAGTGATCTCATCACCTGCTTCTTCGGCGATCTCTTCGGTTTCAGTCTCTTCAGCTGCAATGGTTTCTTCCTCAACAGCTGCGAGGATGGCATTTTCCTCTTCTTTCTTCTTCGCGATCATCTCATCTGTGTTGAGTCTGACACCGCGGTAGAGTTTCATTCCTGTACCTGCAGGTATGAGCTTACCTATGATGACGTTCTCCTTAAGTCCGATGAGCGGATCGACCTTGCCGTTGATGGCAGCTTCGGTAAGAACCTTTGTGGTCTCCTGGAATGATGCTGCTGACATGAATGACTCGGTTGCAAGAGAAGCCTTTGTGATACCCATAACGATCCTCTTGCCGACAGCCGGCTCCTTGCCTTCCGCAATGAGTTTCTTGTTCACGCGCTCAAATTCGAATACGTTCTCAACGGTACCCGGAAGGAACTGTGAATCGCCTGCCTCTTCGATACGGATCTTTCTGAGCATCTGGCGGATAATGACCTCGATGTGCTTATCGTTGATCTCAACACCCTGCAGTCTGTAAGGGATCTGGACTTCCTTCATGATGTAATCCTGGCATGCATTTACATCAAGTATCCTGATGATGTCATGAGGATTGATATTTCCTTCGGTTATCCTCTCGCCGCGCTCAATATGGACTGTCTGGCCCTCGTCATTTGCGACCATGATCTTCTTGGCGATCTTTGATCCGTAAGGGATGAGGTATGCTTTCTCCTTGCCTTCGCCGTCTACAACAACTACTTCTGTCTTGTTCTTTGACTCGCGTACTTCAGCCTCACCGTCAAATTCGGAGATTATTGCAACACCCTTAGGCTTTCTTGCTTCGAAAAGCTCTTCTACACGGGGAAGACCCTGTGTGATGTCTCCGCCGGCAACACCACCGGTGTGGAATGTTCTCATTGTAAGCTGTGTACCGGGCTCACCGATGGACTGTGCAGCTATGATACCGACTGCCTCACCGATCTGAACAGGCTGTCCTGTAGCCATGTTCGCACCATAGCATCTTGAGCAGATACCGTTCTCGCTCCTGCATGTAAGGATCGTACGGATCCTGACTCTCTCGATCCCTGCTGCAACGATCGCTTCAGCTCTTGAAGGAGTGATCATGCAGTTCTTTCTTACTATGACATTGCCGTTCTCATCAGCGATGTCCTCGGCAGCGTATCTGCCGACGATCCTCTCCTCAAGGCTCTCGATGACTTCCTTGTCTTCATTGAAAGCATGTACTTCCATGTACGGGATCTCATCACTGTCACTGGTATCCATGCAGTCAACCTGGTTGATGATGAGCTCCTGGCTGACGTCAACAAGCCTACGGGTAAGGTATCCCGAGTCAGCTGTACGAAGAGCTGTATCGGACAGACCCTTACGTGCGCCGTGAGCTGAAATGAAGTATTCCAGAACGTCAAGACCTTCACGGAAGTTTGACTTGATCGGAAGTTCGATCGCTCGTCCTGTTGTATCCGCCATCAGACCACGCATGCCTGCGAGCTGCTTGATCTGCTGCTCGGAACCACGGGCACCGGAGTCAGCCATCATGTAAATGTTGTTGTATTTGTCAAGTGAAGACATAAGCTCTTCAGCTATCTTCTTATCGGCTGCGTCCCAGATATTGATGATCTGTCTGTAACGCTCATCCTCGGTTGCAAGACCCATACGGTATGCGCTCTGGATAGTCTCAACATCTTCCTCGGCCTGCTTGATGATCTCCTGCTTTTTCTCAGGAACTGTCATGTCTGAGATGGATACTGTAAACGCTGCTTTGGTCGAATATTTGTAACCCATGCTCTTAATGTTGTCAAGAACCTCTGACGTAACTGTAGCGCCGTGGATGTTGATGACTTTCTCAAGGATCTTCTTGAGGTCTTTCTTCTTAACAAGTTTGTCGACTTCCAGCTTGAGATAGTCTTCATCCTTCTCCCTCTTTACAAATCCGAGATCCTGAGGGATCACTTCGTTAAAGAGTACGCGTCCGAGTGAAGTATCGATAACACCCCTTACAGTCCTGCCGTCGGGGAGAGTTCTCTCCATACGGACCTTGATCTTGCTGTGAAGAGTGATGATGTTGCTGTCATAAGCAAATATTGCTTCGTTTACATCCTTGAAAGCCTTGCCTTCGCCGGGCTCGCCGTCTCTCTGCTGTGTCAGATAATAGATACCAAGTACCATGTCCTGTGAAGGAACGGCAACAGGTGCTCCGTCTGACGGCTTGAGCAGGTTGTTCGGTGACAGGAGCATGAACCTGCACTCAGCCTGGGCCTCTACGCTCAGAGGAAGGTGTGCAGCCATCTGGTCACCGTCAAAGTCGGCATTGAATGCTGTACATACAAGAGGATGGAGCTTGATCGCACGTCCCTCGACCAGTACCGGCTCGAATGCCTGGATACCAAGTCTGTGAAGAGTAGGTGCACGGTTGAGCATTACAGGATGCTCCTTGATAACCTCCTCAAGTACGTCCCAGACCTCGGTCTGGAGTTTCTCAACCATCTTCTTGGCGGCTTTGATGTTGTTTGCCTTTTCATAATCGACCAGTTTCTTCATGACGAACGGTTTGAAGAGCTCAACGGCCATCTCTTTGGGAAGACCGCACTGGTAGATCTTAAGTTCGGGACCGACAACTATAACTGAACGTCCTGAATAGTCAACACGCTTTCCGAGGAGGTTCTGTCTGAAACGTCCCTGCTTGCCTTTGAGCATGTCTGAAAGAGATTTGAGGGATCTTCCTGCAGGTCCTGTTACCGGACGTCCGCGGCGGCCGTTGTCGATAAGGGCATCGACAGCCTCCTGGAGCATTCTCTTCTCGTTTCTGACGATTATCTCAGGCGCGCCCATTTCAAGAAGACGGGCAAGTCTGTTATTTCTGTTTATGATCCTTCTGTAAAGGTCATTAAGGTCGGATGTGGCAAATCTGCCGCCATCCAGCTGAACCATCGGTCTGAGATCGGGCGGAATGACAGGGATGACCTTAAGGATCATCCATTCAGGCTTGTTTCCGCTGTTCCTGAAAGCTTCAACAACTTCCAGTCTCTTGACGATCTTTGCCCTCTTCTGTCCTGTGGAACCTGCAAGTCCTTCCCTGAGTTCAGCAGCGAGCTGATCCAGGTCGATAGATGAAAGCAGTTCATCTATTGCCTCTGCACCCATTCCGACACGGAGAGTAGAGATCACGCCTTCATTTCTTTCCTTTGCCTCACCATATTCCTTCTCTGTGAGAACCTGCTTGTATTCAAGATCGGTCTCGCCGGGATCAAGGACTATGTAGCTTGCAAAATACAGGACTTTCTCAAGTGTCTTGGGTGACAGATCGAGGATCAGACCCATTCTTGAAGGTATGCCTTTAAAATACCAGATGTGTGATACGGGAGCGGCAAGCTCGATGCTTCCCATCCTCTCACGGCGGACTGAAGCCTTTGTAACTTCAACTCCGCATCTATCGCAGATGATGCCCTTATATCTGATCTTTTTATATTTGCCGCAGTGACATTCCCAGTCCTTGCTCGGTCCGAAGATCCTTTCGCAGAAAAGGCCGTCCTTTTCAGGCTTGAGGGTTCTGTAGTTAATCGTTTCCGGCTTTGTAACTTCACCGTATGACCATTCCCTGATAGTCTCGGGGCTTGCAAGTCCGATCCTGATCTTGTCAAATGTCATAGGCTCATAGTTTTCATTTACCACGCTGCGCTGTGCCATAACCATTCTCCCTCCTTTTAAAACTCATCATCGAAATCGTCGGTGAACATCTTGTCTGATGTGTAATCATCATCAATATAATCATCGTCTTTTTCGTCATCTACATACTCAAGCTCGCCGCCCGCGAATTCCTGTACCGAGAATCCATGCGCAGCATAGTTCTCCTTCTCCCTCGGATGGCTGTTATGAGCAAGCATTGCATTAAAGTTAGTCTCGCCGTAGTCAACTGACTCAAGAAGTTTAACCTCCGTATTGTCCTCGCTCAGCACTCTGATGTCCAGAGCAAGTGACTGGAGTTCCTTGACGAGCACCTTGAATGACTCGGGTGTTCCTGCCTCAGGAATGTTCTCGCCCTTGATGATAGCCTCGTAAGTCTTAACACGTCCTACGACATCATCAGACTTGACTGTGAGCACTTCCTGAAGTGTGTAGGAAGCGCCGTAGGCCTCAAGAGCCCAGACTTCCATCTCTCCGAATCTCTGTCCGCCGAACTGGGCTTTTCCTCCCAGAGGCTGCTGTGTGACCAGAGAGTAAGGACCTGTTGAACGTGCATGGATCTTGTCATCAACAAGATGATGCAGCTTCAGGTAATGCATGAATCCGATCGTTACAGGAGAGTCGAAGAATTCTCCTGTACGGCCGTCTCTGAGCTGTACACGTCCGTCAGCATTGAAAGGAACGCCTTTCCACTCTGCCCTGTGATCAAGATGATCTTCAAGATACTGCATGATGTCAGGGTTGAGCGTCTTCTTATATTTAGCTTTGAAATCATCCCATTCACCGTTGACGTAATCATTTGCCATGGCAAGATTGTCGACGATGTCTTTCTCGTTTGCTCCTCCGAATACCGGTGTTGAGATGTTGAATCCCAGCGCAGTAGCCGCCAGAGACAGATGTGTCTCAAGTACCTGTCCGATATTCATACGTGAAGGAACGCCGAGCGGGTTAAGCACGATGTCGAGCGGACGTCCGTTAGGAAGATAAGGCATGTCTTCCACAGGAAGGACTCTCGATACAACACCCTTGTTTCCATGACGTCCTGCCATCTTGTCACCAACAGAGAGTTTTCTCTTCTGGGCGATGTATACGCGTACTGTCTGGTTAACGCCGGGGCTCAGCTCGTCGCCTTCTTCTCTTAAGAAGACCTTTGTGTCAACAACTATTCCGTATGCTCCGTGAGGGACTCTGAGTGAAGTATCCCTTACTTCCCTTGCCTTCTCACCGAAGATCGCACGAAGGAGCCTCTCTTCAGGAGTAAGCTCTGTCTCTCCCTTAGGTGTGACTTTTCCTACCAGGATGTCACCTGCACGGACCTCAGCGCCGATGCGGATGATACCGCGCTCGTCAAGATCCTTGAGGGCTTCGTCGCCGACGCCCGGTACGTCTCTGGTGATCTCTTCCGGTCCGAGCTTGGTGTCACGGGACTCGGTCTCATATCTCTCAATGTGGATCGATGTATATACATCATCCATGACGAGGCGCTCGCTGATAAGGACAGCATCCTCGTAGTTGTAGCCTTCCCAGGTCATGAATCCGATGAGCGGATTCTTGCCGAGAGCGAGCTCTCCGTTATTAGTAGAAGCGCCGTCAGCTATTACCTGTCCTGCTTCAACTCTCTCGCCTTTTTCAACTATCGGTCGCTGGTTGTAGCAGTTGCTCTGGTTAGACCTTGCGAATTTAGCGATCTTATATGTCTCATATATGCCGGCGTCATTTCTGATGCCGATCTCTGTAGCAGTTACTCTCTCAACAATACCGCCGGTCTTGGCAAGTACGCAGACGCCTGAGTCCTTTGCAGCCTTTTCTTCCATTCCGGTACCGATGACAGGAGCCTCGGTTGTAAGGAGCGGAACTGCCTGACGCTGCATGTTGGATCCCATGAGGGCACGGTTCGCGTCGTCGTTCTCAAGGAACGGGATCATTCCTGTCGCTGCAGAGAATACCATCATAGGTGAAACGTCCATGAGATCGATCTCTGTCTTGTCGTACTCGGATGTGTCATCTTTGTAACGGCCTGCAACCGTGTTCCTGATGAAATGTCCTTCTTCGTCAAGGAGTGAGTTTGCCTGCGCGACTTTGTAGTTATCTTCCACATCAGCTGTAATGTAAACGACCTGGTCGGTAACGCGCGGGTTCTCAGGATCACTCTTGTCAACAACCCTGTAAGGAGCCTCGATAAATCCGTACTTGTTCACACGGGCATATGAAGCCAGTGAGTTGATAAGACCGATGTTGGGACCTTCAGGTGTCTCAACAGGACACATTCTTCCGTAATGAGTATAGTGAACGTCTCGGACCTCAAATCCTGCACGGTCTCTTGACAGACCGCCGGGTCCAAGTGCTGAAAGACGTCTCTTATGTGTAAGCTCGCTGAGCGGGGTGCACTGGTCCATGAACTGTGACAGCTGTGAAGATCCGAAGAACTCACGGACAGCAGCGGTCACGGGTTTGATGTTGATCAGGGACTGGGGAGTGATGCTCTCAATGTCCTGTGTCTGCATTCTCTCATGGACAACTCTTTCCATCCTGGAAAGTCCGACTCTGTACTGATTCTGGAGAAGTTCTCCGACGCTTCTGATACGGCGGTTTCCGAGGTGGTCGATATCGTCGAAGTTTCCGAGGCCTGAATCAAGGTTCAGTCCGTATGAAATGCTCGCGAAAATGTCTTCCTTGGTTATGTGCTTAGGAACGAGTTCGTGAATGTTCTTTTTGATCGCTTCGATCCTGTCAGTTTTCTTGCTGTAGTCCTCAAGGATCGGTTTGAGCGCAGGCCAGTAGACCTCATCCTCGATGATGCCGAACTCCTTCTTTTCCTCATCCTTCAGTTTGATGAACTCATCAATATTTACCATAAGGTTGGAAAGGACCTTCACGCCCCTGCCTTCTTTTGCGATGAGTACATACGGAGCCGCACCGTTCTGGATCTTCTCGCAGAGTTCTGCGGTAACCTCAGTTCCTGCGGGAGCGATGAGTTCTCCTGATGTCTGGTCGATAACGTCCTCGGCAAGAGTCTCGCCGATGATCCTGTTGCTGTATGCAAGCTTCTTGTTGAATTTGTAACGGCCTACTCTTGCAAGATCATATCTCTTGCTGTCAAAGAACATTGATGTGATCAGGTTCTCGGCATTCTCAACCTGAAGAGGCTCGCCCGGACGGAGTTTCTTGTACAGTTCAAGAAGTCCTTCCTTATAATTCTTGGACGGATCCTTCTCAAAGCATGCTAGAAGCTTCGGCTCTTCGCCGAACATCTCGATTATCTCCTCATTGGTGCCTACTCCGAGTGCACGGATGAGTACTGTAACAGGAACTTTCCTTGCCTTGTCAGCGTGAACATAGTAGACATCGTTCGAATCTGTCTCATATTCAAACCATGCGCCCCTGTTCGGGATTACATTGCATGCGTACAGTTCTTTACCGAACTTATCATGGCTGAGAGTGAAGTAGATACCGGGTGATCTTACGAGCTGGGAAACGATTACACGCTCAGCTCCGTTGATCACGAAAGTACCTGTTTCAGTCATCAGGGGCAGGTCGCCCATGAAGATCTCATGCTCGCTTATCTCTCCGGTTTCCTTATTATTAAGACGTACGGTGACCTTAAGGGGAGTTGCGTATGTGGCGTCCCTCTCCTTACATTCATCAATAGTGTACTTAATGTCTTCGTAAGCAACCTTGTAATCGACAAATTCAAGGCTGAGATTTCCATCATAGTCTTCGATGGGGGAAATATCATTGAAGACCTCCCTGAGGCCGTCTGTGATAAACCAATCATACGAGGCTTTCTGGATTTCGATCAGATTCGGCATTTCCAGGACGTTTTCCTGCGTGGAAAAACTCATTCTGGTGTTCTTGCCGCTCTTCACAGGATGCATTCTGTTTATCTCCATTAAAGTCACTCCTTATGCTGTATTTTATCTGCAGAAAAAACAACCGTCTCTCAGTTTATCCAAATGTTGCAGATTTCCGGTGACGGTTTTTTTCCTTTCAAATAATTATGGATTTTTGTGAAAAAACATGATAAACTATCCACGCAATTCGAAAGTTAGTGCATATTTTTCCACAGTAAAGCACATTACATTTTACAGAAATGTCAAGGTGGTGTCAACCACTATTTTTTTATTTTGGGAGTTTTTTTTCTTATCCCCAATAACAGCAAAAAGGCTGGTGCTTTATGCACCAGCCTTTTTTTACGGATTGATGTCTGATTATTTGATAGTACCCTTAGCATCAACCTCAGCGAGCTGCTTAACAAGGTCTTCAGCCTCAGCCTTAGAGATACCTTCCTTGATTACCTTCGGAGCGCTGTCAACGAGTTCCTTAGCTTCCTTAAGTCCAAGACCGGTGTTGTCACGGACGATCTTGATGACCTTAACTTTGTTAGGTCCGATCTCTGTAAGCTCTACATCGAACTCAGTCTTCTCTTCCTCTACTGCTGCTGCCTCAGCCGGTCCTGCAACTACAACACCTGCTGCTGCTGATACTCCAAACTCTTCTTCGCAAGCCTTAACAAGCTCGTTAAGCTCTAATACTGACATTTCCTTGATCGCTGCGATCAGTTCTTCAGCTGTAATCTTAGCCATTATTTTTTCCTCCATTATAATGATTGTGTTTTCGGCGCTTCTTCGCACCTCGGATTAATTCAAAACTGTCTGCCGCTTTTGCGGCGGTTTTTTCCGGGGTTCCCGGAACTGGTTTACTTATGCAGGTTTACTCTGCGGGAGCTGCTTCTTCAGCAGGTGCTCCATCCTTCTCTGCGATCTGTTTAAGAACGCGTGCGAAGTTAGCAATAGGTGACTGCATGCTTCCGAGAAGTCTTCCGATGAGAACATCTCTTCCGGGGATATCAGCAATTGCCTTGATCCCGTTGGCGTCATAGAATGCGCCTTCAACAATTCCGCCCTTAACTTCAAGTGCAGGAGCCTCTGCAGCGAACTTCTTGATGATCCTTGCGGGTGCAGTTGCGTCTTCCTTTGCGACTGCGATGGCTGTAGGACCTTCCAGAGTAACTGAAAGCGGCTCAAATACAGTATCCTTGATAGCGAAGTTGATCATTGTGTTCTTGTAGACTTTGTAGACAATGCCTGCCTCACGGAAAGTCTTACGGAGCTTTGTATCCTGCTCAACGGTAAGTCCGCGGTAATCCACAACAACAGCAGACTGAGCATCTTTAAGAGTCTCAGCGATCTCCTGGACTATGGGCTGTTTCAATTCAACTTTTGCCATGTCTCTCCTCCTTTGTAGTATTTATTTTCTGCCGCATGAGGATTAAAAAACCCTCCCGCCAAAAGACGGGAGGGTCCTGTTGAACTCTCTTGAATCTCCTCGGTAGGTTGTTATACGTTACGCCCTGGGGCACCTACTGTCTTCGGCAAATGAAAATCTAACATATTAAGTTGTCAATGTCAACCTTGTATTAAGATCAGCCGTTCATGATCTTCTGGGCGTTCAGCTTGACGCCGGGGCCCATTGTAGATGCAAGTGTGATGCTCTTAAGGTATGTTCCCTTTACAGCTGCGGGCTTAGCCTTAACGATGGCATCGAGCAGAGCCTTAAGGTTCTCTTTGAGCTGATCTTCCGTGAAAGCTGCTTTTCCGATCGGGCAGTGTACGATGTTTGCCTTGTCAAGCCTGTACTCGATCTTACCTGCTTTAAGTTCTTTAACAGCTTTTGCAACATCCATTGTAACTGTGCCTGCCTTGGGGTTAGGCATGAGGCCTTTAGGTCCGAGGATCTTACCGAGACGTCCTACAACACCCATCATGTCAGGTGTGGCAACGATAACGTCATACTCAAACCAGTTTTCATGCTGGATCTTCGGAATGAGTTCCTCTGCTCCTACGAAATCAGCGCCGGCTTCCTGAGCTTCCTTTTCCTTATCGCCCTTAGCGAATACCAGGACACTGACTTCCTTTCCTGTTCCGTTGGGAA
>JAZOAJ010000246.1:0-3530 GCA_045595385.1 Lachnospiraceae bacterium
TATGAAAACACGGTAAAATTCATGGAGATACTTAACAGATAATGCAGCTTAAAGATTTTTATTATGATCTTCCCAAGGAACTGATAGCACAGGACCCGCTGGAGGACAGGGCATCATCAAGGCTGATGGTGGTCAATAAAACAACCGGTAAACTGAAACATGACACTTTCCGAAACATCTTGGAATATCTGTATCCGGGAGACTGTCTTGTCATAAATGACACTAAAGTCATACCGGCGAGGCTGTTCGGAACCAGGACCGATACCGGAGCGGTAGTCGAAATACTGCTTTTGGTAAGGAAGAGCGACTGTGAATGGGAATGTCTGGTAAAGCCGGGGAAAAAAGCCCGTACAGGCCATCGATTTGATTTCGGCGGGGAGATGGCCGGTGAGATCGTGGAAGTGAAGGATGACGGAAACCGTATCATCAGGTTCGAATTCGACGGGATCTTCGAGGAGATCCTTGACAGGCTCGGACAGATGCCTCTGCCGCCCTATATCACTCATGAACTGAAGGATAAGAACAGATACCAGACAGTTTACGCCATGCACGACGGCAGTGCAGCAGCTCCTACCGCGGGACTTCATTTTACAAAAGAACTGCTTAACGAAATAGAAGAGAGCGGGATCGACATAGCAAGGATAACCCTGCATGTGGGTCTGGGGACTTTCAGACCGGTGAAAGAGCAGAACATCCTTGATCATCACATGCACTCTGAATACTATGAGGTGAGCAGGGAAGCAGCCGATAAAATCAACCGTGCGAGAGAAAACGGAGGCAGGATCATCTGTGTCGGGACAACGTCCACAAGAACACTTGAATCAGCAGCTGCTGAAGACGGAACAATGAGCGCATCAAGCGGCTGGACGGACATATTCATCTATCCGGGATACAGATTCAAGATAACAGACTGTCTGATCACTAACTTCCACCTGCCTGAATCAACACTGCTGATGCTGGTGTCGGCACTGTCATCAAGGGAGATCATGCTAAATGCTTATGAAGAGGCGATCCGCGAAAGATACAGGTTCTTTTCTTTTGGAGACGCGATGTTCATCACAGGCAGCATATAATTTTTGACTTTAAGCAGTTAAAGCTGTAAAATAACCTTTACTGTTTTAGTTAGCGGAGGAATAAATGAAACCGATTTATAACCACAGAGAAATAGAAAAGAAATGGACAAAAAGGTGGGAAGAGAATCCCATCAATGTTGATGACGGCAAAAAAGAAAAGTATTACTGCCTTGACATGTTCCCTTATCCTTCAGGCAACGGCCTTCATGTCGGACATTGGAGAGGATACGTTATTTCCGTCGCCTGGAGCCGCTATAAGATGATGCAGAATTATTATCTTATCCATCCGATGGGCTGGGACGCTTTCGGACTGCCGGCTGAGAACTATGCCATAAAGAACGGCATACATCCCAGCATTTCAACCGCTGAAAATGTTTCCAACATAAAGAGACAGATCAACCAGATCGCGGCCATTTATGATTGGGACAGGGAAGTAAACACAACTGACCCTGCATTCTACAAATGGACTCAGTGGATCTTTGTCCAGATGTTTAAGAAAGGCCTCGCTTATGAAAAGGAAATGCCAATCAACTGGTGCCCTTCATGCAAGACAGGTCTTGCAAACGAGGAAGTTGTCGATGGAAAATGTGAGCGCTGCCACAGCGAGGTCACCAAGAAGAACCTCCGCCAGTGGATGCTGAAGATCACAGCATATGCAGACAGGCTTCTTGAAGATCTCGATACACTCGACTGGCCTGAGAAGGTTAAGAAGATGCAGACCGAGTGGATCGGAAGATCTTACGGCGCCGAGATAGATTTCCCTGTGGACGGAAGTGATAAGAAGATCACCGTATATACTACAAGACCCGACACTCTTTACGGAGCCACATTCATGGTACTCGCTCCCGAGCATGCGCTTGCAAAAGAGCTTGCGACAGATGAGACAAAAGAGAGTGTTGAGAAATACATTTTTGATTCAAGCATGAGATCCAATGTCGACAGGATGGCAGACAAGGACAAGACCGGCGTATTTACCGGAAGTTACTGTGTCAATCCGATCAACGGTGCAAAAGTTCCGATCTGGATCTCGGATTACGTGCTGGCGGATTATGGAACAGGAGCCATCATGTGCGTACCTGCCCATGACGACAGAGACTTTGAATTCGCAACAAAATTCAATCTTCCGATCATTCCGGTGATCTCACCTGACGGACAGGTCCCTGAGAAGATGGAAGAGGCTTATACCGGAACCGGTATCGTCATCAACTCAGGTGAATGGACCGGCAGGGATTCAGCTGAACTCAAGGCAAATGCACCGGCTGAGATCGAGGAGCGCGGTATAGGCATAAAGAAGGTCAATTATAAGCTCCGTGACTGGGTATTCTCAAGACAGAGATACTGGGGAGAGCCTATCCCGATCGTTCACTGCCCGAACTGCGGTAACGTTCCGGTTCCCGAAGAGGAGCTGCCGCTCCTTCTTCCGGATGTGGAGAGCTACCAGCCTACAGGCACAGGAGAGTCACCGCTTGCAGCCATAGACGAATGGGTCAACACAACATGCCCGTGTTGCGGTGCACCGGCTAAAAGGGAAACCAACACAATGCCTCAGTGGGCCGGTTCATCATGGTATTTCCTCCGTTATGTGGATCCCCATAATGACAAGGCACTTGTGGACAGGGAAAAGGCTGACAAATATCTGCCTGTAGACATGTACATCGGCGGCGTTGAGCATGCTGTTCTTCATCTGCTTTACTCCAGGTTCTACACCAAGTTCCTTAAGGATATCGGAGTATTGGATTTTGATGAACCTTTCAAGAAACTCTTTAACCAGGGCATGGTCTGCGGCAGGGACAAAGAGACCGGAAAAGCGACCAAGATGAGCAAATCACTTGGCAACATCGTATCACCCGATGACATGGTAAATGACTACGGCTGTGATTCCCTCCGTCTCTACGAACTCTTCATTGGACCGCCTGAACTGGATTCCATTTGGGATGCTGCAGGTATTGAAGGCGTATACAAGTTCATCAGCCGTTTCTACAACATGGTAATGTCCAATAAGGATAAAGGTGCCAAAGAGACTGCGGAACTCATAAAACTCAGGAACCGCATGGTCAAAGACGTGACAACACGTTTTGAACAGTTCAGCCTTAATACAGTGGTTAGCGCGTTCATGGAGTATAACAATAAGTTTGTCCAGCTGACAGGAACTACCGGAGTTGATATAGAGACACTTAAAGCTATGGTCATAATGATCGCTCCGTTTGCTCCGCACATCGGTGAGGAACTGTGGGAGGAACTTGGCGGAACAGATTCTGTATTCCACCAGAGCTGGCCATCTTATGATGAGGAACTCACAAAGGACGATGAGATAGAGATCGGAGTTCAGGTGAACGGAAAACTCAGGGCAACCGTAAAGATACCCGCAGATGCCGATCAGGCAACCGCGATCGCAGCTGCGAGGGAAGCTCTCGGGGACAGGCTTACAGGAAACGTAGTCAAAGAGATCTATGTTCC
>JAZOAJ010000247.1:0-9826 GCA_045595385.1 Lachnospiraceae bacterium
CATGCTCATGATAAGCCCGGATGAAGGTGCCATGGACCGTTCAGTTTACTTTGCGAGCGTACTTGGCATAGACATGGGAATGTTCTACAAGAGACGTGATTATTCAAGAATCGTAAACGGATCCAACCCGATCGTTGCTCATGAGTATCTCGGAACTGACCCTTCAGGCAAGGACGTTATCATAGTCGATGACATGATCTCATCCGGCGGAAGCATGATCGATACTGCAAAAGCCCTTAAGCAGCGCGGCGCCAGGGACGTATATGTTTTCTCGACATTCGGTCTGTTCACTAACGGACTTGAGAAATTTGACAAAGCATATGAAGACGGCCTGATCAAGAGAGTCCTTACCACCAACGGAACATATCAGAGCCCCGAGCTCCTTTCCCGCGAGTATTACATCAGTGTCGACATAAGCAAATATCTGTCATATTATATCGACTCACTGAACCACAATGTTTCGGTCAGCGACCTTCTCGATCCTTCAGCCAAGATCAAGAAACTGATCGAGGACTACACCGAAAACGGATATGTGTACAATAATTATGAAGTTGAATATCAGCTTAAATTTGATCTGAAATGATCCTGAAATGAAAAAAAGGGGTGCGGCATTCGTGCTGCACCCCTTTGTTAGTTTATATGCTTTAGATCAATTGTTCTGAGATCTCTTATATCTGTTGATCGCGCAGATGATAGCCCGCAGCGGAGCCACGTTGATGTTGTGGCTGAGGCCCACTCCGAAGTAGTCCTTTCCGTCATCGTCCCTGAGCTGGACATACGCAACTGACTGTGAATCCGAGCCGTCTGTAAGAGCGTGGGACTTGTAGTCAACAAACTTGAGCATGTTCATCTTCTCGCCTTTGATCGCATTGAAGAACGCGTCGATCGGTCCGTTTCCTTCGCCCTGGACTCTGAAATCAGTGATCTCCCCGGCGCGCGACATATGCTGGATCGTTCCGAAGAAGCTTACAGCGCTGTGCCCGTCTACGGTTTCCTCATGGAATACATGCTTGATAAGCTTGTATGGCCTTTCCTCATGAAGATATTCTTTCTCGAACAGTTCCATGATCCTGACCGGCCTGAGTTCCTTGCCGACCTTGTCGCTCTCACGCTGTACGATGGCACCGAACTCCGGATGCATGGCCTTGGGCATGTCGTAGCCGTACTTGTGGTTCATGATAAATGCCGCGCCGCCCTTGCCGCTCTGGCTGTTGATCCTGACCGGCTCGTACTCGCGTCCGATGTCTGTAGGATCTATGGGCAGATACGGGACCATCCATTTCTCACTTTCATGATCCTTCATGTAGTTGAAGCCTTTGTTGATAGCGTCCTGATGGCTTCCGGAAAATGCGGTAAATACAAGATCTCCGCTGTATGGCTGGCGCTCAGGGACGCGCATCTTCGCACATCTCTCAAAGACCTCCCTGATCTCATCCATGTTAGTCAGATCGAGTTCGGGATCGATGCCCTGGACATACATGTTCATGGCTACTGTGACCATGTCAACATTTCCGGTCCTCTCACCGTTTCCGAACAGGCAAGCCTCAACGCGCTCCGCACCTGCAAGAAGTCCTGCTTCAGTGGTCGCGACTCCGCAGCCCCTGTCATTGTGCGGATGAAGAGAGATGATTGCTCTTTCCCTTCCGGGAAGTACGCGGATAAAGTATTCAAGCTCGTCAGCGAACTGGTTCGGCATGCAGTTTTCTACCGTTGTAGGGAGATTGAGGATCACTTTATGGTCCTCATCAGCATGAAGGGCGTCAAGTACGGCCGCGCAGATCTCAGCTGCAGCGTCCATCTCTGTTCCCATGAAGGATTCCGGAGAATATTCGTAGCGCAGATCCATTCCCGAAGCGATGACCGGCTGAGCCATCTCATAGATCAGCTCCGCAGCATCGACAGCGATCTTTTTCACGCCTGCCACATCTGTGCCGAACACAACTTCCCTCTGGAGGGTGGATGTGGAATTGTAGAAGTGGAAGATCACATGCTTTGCGCCCTGGATCGCTTCGAAGGTTTTTCTTATGAGATGCTCCCTTGCCTGGACCAGTACCTGAATGGTGACATCATCAGGAATGTGTCCGCCTTCGATAAGCTCCCTGCAGATCTCATAATCAGTGTCGGAAGCGCTCGGGAATCCGATCTCAACCTCTTTCACACCGATCCTGTCGACAAGAAGATGGAACATTTCCAGTTTTTCTTCCATGTTCATCGGATCTATCAGAGCCTGATTTCCATCGCGCAGATCAACAGAGCACCATACCGGTGCTTTGGTAATGACATTGTCAGGCCATGTCCTGTTTTCTATTTTCTGCGGAACAAACGGGATATATTTCTCAAAACCTTTCATGATCAAACCTCCGGAATATAGACCTCAATTTTATGAAAGTATCCGGAGGTTGTCAAGAGAAATGCCGATTTTACTCTACATCTGCGACCAATTCAACCGGACAGTGGTCCGATCCGTATACCTCTGTCCTTATGTCTGCCGAACGCAGCTTGTCCGCGAGGCTTTCCGATGCAATGAAATAGTCGATACGCCATCCGGCGTTATTCTCTCTCGCGTGGAAACGGTAGGACCACCATGAATACACATGTTCCGTGTCCGGGTGGAAAAATCTGAATGTATCTATTAGCCCGGATCCAAGGGCTATGGTCATTTTTTCGCGTTCTTCATCCGTAAATCCTGAACGCCCCCTGTTGCTCTTCGCGTTTTTGATATCTATCTCCTTGTGTGCAACATTCAGGTCGCCGCAGTAGATGACCGGCTTTTTCTCCTCAAGCTTTTTAACATAAGCCAGGAACGCGTCCTCCCATGTCATCCTGTAGCCAAGGCGCTTAAGCTCTTCACCTGAATTGGGAACATAAACGGTGATGAAATAAAAAGTTTCAAATTCCAGCGTGATGACGCGGCCTTCTGTATCGTGCTCAGGGATCCCCATCCCGTATGATACTGAAAGCGGCTCTTTCTTAGTGAATACGGCTGTTCCGGAATAGCCTTTCTTTTCGGCATAGTTCCAGAACTGATGGTACCCCGGAAGATCCATTGTTATCTGGCCTGCCTGCAGCTTTGTCTCCTGCAGGCAGAAAACATCAGCGTCCGCGCTGTTGAAGTAATCCATGAACCCCTTGCCCATGCAGGCTCTTATTCCGTTAACATTCCACGATACGAATTTCATTCTTCCTCTTCCATGTCGACCACATATGAATGTCCGGTCGTTTCAAATATGCCGTTCAGGTATTCCCAGGACAGGACCTGTTTTTCTTTTGTATCCACGTCAAACATGGTAATGTTGTCTCCGCTGTCGTATCCGAAGAACAGATACGATACGTCGTCAAGCTCCCAAACGATAGGTATCTTGGCACCTGTGAAATACATTGCCTCCGTAAGAGAAATGCCGGTAACATTTATCAGCTTGTCCTGAGCTATCTTCTGATATGCCAGATCAAGGGATACCTGTGAAAGTTCTACCGAGTCGGGGATCAGGCCTCTCTTGTAGAACAGTTTTCCGTCTGAACTGAGTACGAGCCCTCTCTGGTCATAAGCGAGTATGATCGCATCCGCAGCGGATTCATCCAGATGGATGACCCTGCCCTTGGCGTAGACATAATACCTTCCGCTGTCCTCGAAGATGTTCATTATGTCAACTGTCCTCTCATCAGTGAACATGACTTTAGCCTGCTGGTTCAGCTTCAGTTCGCCGGCGGAAGTCGTACTGTCGGCAAATACAACGAAATAGACTGTTCTCTTCACTTCTTCAAACTCTGAATAGTGCTCCATTGCAGGATAGGCATCTATCTCATTTGCGAACAGGGTGTAGTCGTCTGAAGGAACATATTCGGAGGTAAGATCTATCTCCTCCGTAGTGAAAGTCTCTTCTTCGGACATTTCCTCATATGCTTCCTCATCTGTTTCCTCATCCGGTTCTTCTTCAGATGTATCTGCCGGGGTCGTCTCCTCTTCCTTCACGGTTTTTCTCTTCATGACTTTGCTGAGGGTAACCCTGTTGTATTCATCAACCGCTCCGGTAAAGAAACCATCGCCCGAGGAGACTACGGTCTGCACCTGGAGTCTGTCATTGATGACGTACATGTCACTCATCAGGAGCAGCTCAACTTCGTTCGGATCCAGATAAGTGTCTCCCATCTTTCCCTGACCGTAGACCAGTTCAGCGTTCAGGAATCCGAGCACCTTGACCGCGCATCCGCTGTCGGCTGAAACCTGATAGGATCTCTCTTCCTCCATGTCCAGGACTGTTATGCCGGTAGCGTCATTGACACGGCCTTCATTCTGCCATGCGATGATGCGGTCCTCCGCATGGATTATGTATGTACCCTCTACAAGGCAGTCAGTGATCATCTCCGCCACATCACTGTCCGGAACGATCTTGTACAGATATCTGCCCATCATTACATAGAGATTATTCTGGCTGTTCAGATAGAACAGGTCGCCGACCGCAGTCTTAAGTATCTCATACGGCAGGGCGGCGGGAATGAATACTTCTTCCTCTACTTCCTGAGTGTCAGCGTGATAGATATAAAGGCCTATGCCTACTTTTCCTTCATGAAGTCCGGCATTCATGTAACCGAAGACAACGAACTGAATGTCGCCTTCATCCGATACCTTTATTATCCTGATGTCGTGCTGGTCATAATTGCCCCTGTCATCATTTATGCCGAGAGAGAAAGTGAATATCTTCTTCAGGGTTTTTGTTCCGGTCTCCATAGCCCACAGTGTATTGTTCGCTACAAAGCAGGACAGATCCTGGGAACGGTTGCACATCATGTTGACGTTTTTATCACTGATCACACCGAGCTTGGCGGATTTTGTGCCTATGGCATCCTCGCCCTGAGGATCGAACAGCTGGTCGACCGTCCTCTCATAGTCAAGCACATATTCATAGGATTCGGTCACCCTGAGCCTGTAATACTCGCTTACAAAATAATACTCCGATCTGCCCGCCTCTTTTCTGGTGGCTATATAGTTCATCATCACATGTCCGATCTCGCCGTCTACATCGAGGATCTCGATCTTAGGCTGGGTATACTTGGACATCTTCATGGTGCCCCATGTTATACCTGACATTGAAGAATACAGGGTAATGTCACTGAAATCGGTGTTGTCGTTATACCAGTAATTGGTTGCCAGCGCACTCATGATGAACGCTTCAGCCTCATCATCGTTGGCATTATACAGACAGTCATTGAACTTCAGCGCCAGATCGATCTGGGCAGCTATGCTGGTCTGGGCATCCTTTATCACTCTTGTATAATAATGGATGGTCCTTTCGTTGCCGTCGACCAGAGTGATATCCACGATGTAATCCCTGCCGTCATCAATAAGGTTGTCTATCCTGAAAGTACAGCTGAGCACATCATTGTTTATGCGGAGATCATCCGCGGTTGTCTGCTGGATAAGGCTCTGGTTTTCGTTATCGATCACTTTGTAGCTCAGTGAACTGACCTCATTTCCAAACAGATTTACTTTGACCGGAATGTCAAATGTGTCCTGAAGGACGTATATGCTCCTCCGCACATAGTTGATGTCCTGCTCATCCGTATATCCGCGCAGCAGATTGACTTCATGCCCGGCAAATTCAAATTCGATCGTCGGAAGCGACGCAGCTGTCATGGCCTCATATTTTACAAGCGCCTCTTCCTGTTTCTTTTTATGGGACAGGATAAGAAGGACCGCCGCTGCAGCAATGGCAAGCACAATTAAGGCACCGACCACTATGATCAGTACCTTATTCCTGTAGATCCAGTTTCTTCTGGCGTACACGGTATATGTTGAACGTCTTCTCTTACTCATTGCATCAATTATAACGGCTTTCCCCTGCAGCTACAAGGAGCGTAAGTGTTATTTTTTTGTGTACTTTATAAGTACTTGAGGCATTTTGCGGTTGACATGACTTTTTGCTGATGCTATAACCTATCCTATACTTTTTAAGGAAAGGACAGATCAATGGTCTTTAACCCGGTATCAGTCGGCATCATTATTTCCATTATCGCTGTTATTGCTCCGATATCCATCGGCATTAGCGGCTTAATGACTTGTGCGCCGACCCAGGGCTGACCTTTCTGATCCTATACGTTGTTAAAAGATCCTACGGTCGCTTTTGGCGGACCGTAGTTTTTTATTTCAACATTTATACTTTGCAACAATATGCATTTTTCTGTATAATGAAAAAGCTATTCTATAAGGAGGAAAACCCAAACATGGAACTGACCGGCGCACAGATATTGATGGAATGCCTTCTCGAGCAGGGAGTCGATACCGTATTCGGATATCCCGGCGGCACGATCCTCAATGTCTACGACGAATTATACAATTATTCAGATAAGATCAAGCATTATCTGACAGCCCATGAGCAGGGAGCTTCTCATGCCGCAGACGGCTATGCAAGGAGCACCGGCAAAGTAGGTGTGTGCTTCGCGACCAGCGGACCCGGAGCCACCAATCTGACTACCGGCATTGCCACCGCTTACATGGACTCATCTCCCGTTGTGTTTTTTACATGCAACGTCACCGAACCGCTTGTCGGAAAGGACTCTTTCCAGGAAGTTGACATCACCGGGATCGCAATGCCAATAACAAAGATGAATTATGTCGTGCATGATATCAATAATCTTGCTGACATTGTCCGCGAGGCTTTCGCGATCGCAAGGTCCGGCCGTCCCGGTCCTGTCCTGGTTGATATCCTCAAGAATGTTACCGCTGAGAAAACCGAGTATGAAAGGCTGCCCCTTTCCGAACATGCCACACGCGGCCGCCTCGGAAGGCTCGTGGGGCGTTCTTCAAATAACTTTAAATCTCCGGACCCTGATAAAGAAGACATCGATCTGCTCATAAACATGATCAATGAATCTGAAAAGCCTCTCATCATCTGCGGAGGAGGTGTTGTCAGGAGCCGTGCTTCAGAAGAATTCAATACTTTTGTCAACAGATGCGATGCGCCGACTGCCATCACCGTCATGGGCGGCGGCGGCATATCCGGCCGCAACCCTCACGTGACAGGCATGATCGGCATGCACGGAAGCCAGGCCTCAAACATGGCTGTGGATGCCTGCGATCTTCTGATAGCTGTAGGATGCCGTTTCTCAGACAGGGTCGCCTTAGATCCCAAGACATTTGCAAAGAATGCAAAGATCGTTCAGATAGACATTGACCGTTCCGAGATCGACAAGAATGTCAAAACTTCCCACCATATAATCGGTGATGCAAAGAAAGTACTCTCTGTCCTCAATGGAAAGCTCAGTCAGCAGGCTCATCCGGATTGGAAGAAATATGTATTCTCATTCCCTGTTGAAACAGAGTACGATGATGTCGATGGCACTCTCACTCCCAAGCAGGCGCTGCGCACCATCGCAGATCTTCTGCCTCAGGACACGATAGTATCCACAGACGTCGGCCAGCATCAGATGTGGGCGATCCAGCATTTCCACTTTGACTATCCCGGTCAGCTCCTTACATCCGGAGGTTTCGGCACAATGGGATTCGGCCTCGGAGCAGCAATCGGCGCAAAGGTCGGAAACCCTGACAAAACAGTCATCCACATAGCCGGTGACGGATGCTTCCGCATGAACTGCAATGAACTGTGCACCGAGCAGTTCTATGACATCCCTGTCATTACTTTTGTATTCAACAACTCGACTCTCGGCATGGTGCGCCAGTGGCAGACGCTGATCTATGACAAACACTATTCGCAGACCACTCTTGACAGGGGCCCCGATTTTGTAAAGCTTGCAGAAGCCTACGGGCTTAAAGGAAAGCGCGTTACCAACGTTGAGGAACTGCGCGAGGCTGTAAAGGAAGCTCTTGCATTCGGCCACGGCTACGTTGTTGACATTGCCATTGACATTGATGAGATGGTCCGTCCGATGGTAAGCGGCGGGGCACGCATCACCAATTTCCTGGCAATATAAAAGGAGGTACGATAAATGAGTGAAACCAAGCTTAATACATTATCCGTACTTGTAGACAATGAAGCAGGCGTGCTGTCCCAGGTTGCCAGACTGTTCTCAAGAAAGGGCTATAATATCGAGTCATTCGTTTCAGGTTCGACCGTTGACCCGGGCATTACCCGTCTTACCATAGAGGTATATGCTGATGAAGATCAGATAAAGCTGCTCTCAAACCAGCTGGCCAAACTGATACCGGTGCATTCCGTGAAGATCCTCACTCCCGAGATCTCGATCCGCCGTGAACTGGTGCTGATCAAGGTCAAGGCCCCCGCCGGGGCAAGCAGGAGCGAGCTGATCCAGATAGCAAACATTTTCCGCGCTTCCATAATTGATGTGTCGATAGGCGTTCTTACATTTGCTATAATAGGCGATGAGGACAAGACACAGGCATTCGTTAACATCCTGGGAGAATATGAGATCCTTGAGCTGGTGCGTACAGGCATCGTAGCCTTGGAACGTGGCCAGGAAACTATATATGATAAAACAAAAGTAAAAGGAGAATTTGATTATGGCAAAAATGTATTATGAGAAAGACTGCGACATCTCCGCACTTGACGGCAAGAAGATCGCCATCGTAGGCTACGGCTCACAGGGTCACGCACATGCTCAGAACCTTCGCGATTCAGGATGCGATGTTATCATCGGACTTCGCAAGGGCGGCAAGAGCTGGGCTGTTGCTGAAAAGGACGGCTTTACAGTAATGGAAGTTGCCGAGGCAACAAAGGCTGCTGACATCATCATGATCCTCATCAACGACGAGGCTCAGGCTGACATGTACAGAAAGGACATCGCTCCCAACCTTACAGCCGGCAAGGCGATCGCTTTCGCTCACGGCTTCAACATCAGATATAAGCAGATCGTTCCCCCTGCAGACATTGACGTATTCATGGCTGCTCCCAAGGGACCGGGACACACAGTAAGAAGCCAGTATGTTGCAGGAAAGGGTGTTCCCTGCCTCGTAGCATTTGAGCAGGACGCTTCAGGCAAATGCCGTGACATCGCTCTCGCTTACATCGCCGGCATCGGCGGAGCACGCGCAGGCATCATGGAGACAACAATGAACGAAGAGACCGAAACAGACCTCTTCGGCGAGCAGACAGTTCTGTGCGGCGGCGTTGTAGACCTCATGAGATGCGGATTCGAAGTCCTTACAGAAGCAGGCTATGCTCCTGAAAATGCATACTTCGAGTGCATCCACGAGATGAAGCTCATCATCGACCTTATCAACAAGGGCGGTGTTCAGGCAATGAACTACTCCATCTCTGATACAGCCGAGTACGGCGAATATGTAAGCGGTCCCCGCGTACTTCCTTACGAGCAGACCAAGGCTAACATGCGCGCAGTCCTTTCAGACATCCAGGATGGAACATTTGCCGGCAAGTGGATCGCTGAGAACAAGAACGGACGTACATTCTTCAACTCCAAGAGAGAACAGCTCAAGAAGCATCCGATGGAAGTCGTCGGCAAAGAGCTCCGCGAGCACATGCTCTGGAAGAATGACTCTGACCTTGACACAGCTTCCAACTAAGGTCTGACTGTTTAGGCTTATCTGCCCCTGAACGCGAAAATACTGTGTTCAGGGGCAGTTTTTGTTATAATCCGATATATGGACATTAATGATTTCAAAAACAGATATACAGTTACCGATACACTCAATGATAAACACGGTATCTATCTGGTCAGGGATCTTGAGACCGGCAGGCAGTATGTAAAAAAGATACTTACGGTTTATTCTGCTGATGTATACAGAGTCCTTTTTGAGCACCCCGTCCCTAACGTGCCGAAGATCCATGACATGTTTGAGATCAATGGTGTCCTGACAGTGATCGAAGAATACATTTACGGGCATAACCTGAAAGAA
>JAZOAJ010000248.1:0-4740 GCA_045595385.1 Lachnospiraceae bacterium
ACAGATAATGGTGGGAACTGCCATGTTTCCAAGAAGGATCTTCAGATTGTCCGGAGAAAGCAGAACTCGTTTCGTTAAAAAGTGCAGAACAACGATTATCACAACTATTGCTGCGATAAGGACGATCAACCCGATGGGGGCTTTCTTTTGTTCTTTCGTGTTCATCGAAAAGATCTCCCTTTCTTATTAAAAATGATAGTGAATGTTGATACGTGACTTTCTGAACACATCTTATTTTTTCCTGCTATGCTATTCAAGGTTGCTTTCTTCCTTTACAAAGAGGAAATTTTCGTTTGTGTTCCTAATTTCTGTTATTTTCATATTTTGCAAAATATATGCCATTCTATGTCATATGACATCTGTCAGCCGATATTTGGATTAAAGTGCCAAAAAAGATATTCTCCAGTAGTGCATACTGCTGATACCTTTTGGAAAGTGCTGTGCTATAATGCATAAAAAAACTGCGGATCGGAAAATAATAAATAAATGAAAATTTTTGAGTACAATAATATAAATTCATCGATCGTCCTGGTCCAGCCGGTCGATGATCATGACATGGAAGGCATGGAAAACGAGATAAGGACGATCCGTGAACTGTCAGCGGCGGATTTTCACCTTGTCGCCGTCAAAGTTGACAATTGGAACCGGGATCTGTCCCCGTGGCCTGCGCCCGCGGTCTTCGGAAACGAAGACTTTGAAGGCGGCGCAGCAGCATTTCTGGAAGAGGTATTAAAGCTCTGCCGGGATGACGGAAAGACTTACCTTCTGGGCGGATATTCCCTTGCGGGCCTGTTCACCCTGTGGGCAGCATACCGGACAGACCGCTTCGCCGGCATAGCTGCGGCATCGCCTTCGGTGTGGTTCCCCGGATTTACAGACTACATGCGGGAAAATGTCATGAATTGCAGCGCTGCATATTTAAGCCTTGGCGACAGGGAGGAAAAGACCAGGAACCCGGTCATGGCCACTGTCGGGAACCGCATCCGGGAAGGATACGATATCTTAAAGGCACAGAACATAAAGTGCACCCTTGAATGGAACAGCGGCAACCACTTTAAGGATGCGGACCTGCGCACGGCAAAAGCCTTCGCCTGGCTCATGAATGAAAGGTTCGGCAAATGATATACAACAAGACGATAACACTTAAGGACGGCCGGGAGTGCCTCCTCAGAAACGGTACCGAAAAAGACGGTAAAGAAGCCCTTGCCGCTTTCAGGCTCGCCCATGAACAGACCGACTATCTGCTCACCTACCCCGATGAAGGAAGTTTCACCAATGAGCAGGAAGCCCGGTTTCTGGAAGAAAAAGCCCGGAGCAGCAACGAAATAGAGATCCTGGCGGTGGTAGACGGATATGTCGCCGGAACGGCCGGCATAGAAAACATCAGCAGCAAGGAAAAGATCAGGCACCGTGCGGAATTCGGGATCAGCCTGGACAAAGCATACTGGGGTCTGGGGATCGGACGGGCCCTTACAAGGGCATGCATAGAATGCGCAAAAGAAGCCGGCTACAGACAGCTGGAGCTGAGTGCAGTCGCAGAAAACGAAAGAGCCCTCGCGCTTTATGAGAGCGAAGGCTTCGTGGAATACGGGCGCAACCCCAGAGGCTTCCTGTCCCGGTATTCCGGCTGGCAGGAGCTGGTCCTGATGAGACTTGAATTAGACTAAAAAGGAGTGGCTGTTGCCACTCCTTTTCATTATTTCATAAATCCGCCAAGAAGACTCATAAGTGAGTTTCCGTTAAATGCATTCGCATCTGTCTGGGAAGATCCTCCCCCGAACATTCCTCCGAAGAGATTGCCCATGCCGGGAAGTGAACCTCCGCCCAGGAGGCTGTTCAGCATGTCATTTTCCGATGCGGCAGCACTTTCATTTCCTCCGAAAGCGCCCATGAGTGAACCAAGGTCCATGGGGCTTTCCGCGGTTGCCTGCGCGGCAGATGTATTTGCCGCTGATACTCCGCTCATCATTGCCGGAGCCATGTTGTTCAGGAGACTCTGAACCTGAGACGTACTTGCTCCGGTCTGATCCGAAAGAGCTGAAACAACAGATGAAGTATTCCCGCCGAGGATGTGCTGGATGATCGCAGCTCCATCCTGCGCATCAGCAGTCTCCAGCTGCTGTGCCATGGGTGCTGTGTCTGTGTGCTGGGTGAGCGCACCGAGCAGCGACTGTGCTCCTGACTGGGAAGAAGCGTTGTTTGTCAGTGAACCGAGCAGGATCGGGAGCGCTGCGCTGATCAGCGCCGATGTAAGTCCTGAGCTTGCGCCTGTCTTCTTCGCGAGAGCGTCAACCGATGAGTCCGATGTCATTGAGCCTGTAAGCATTCCAAGTAGATCCATGATCTCTCCTCCTTACCTATATTATATTAATAGTATAAACCAAGTCCGGTGTTTGTAAAGATTGGCGTTGTATGTTTGAGCTGTTTTGGCGGTGATGTTTCCCGATCTGAATGTTTGGATGCGATTCGGGATATCACTGCCTTCAGTTTGGGAGAAAAAGTTCCCGATCTGAAGATAAATTTTCATTTCGGGATACAATCGCCTCGTTCCGGAGAAAGACAACCTCATACTAGCCTGGAATATTCCTAACTGTTATAATGTAAAAAAGGAGCAGCCATGAACGAATTCGATTTTTACACTAATAAACAGCTGGCGGACAATCTCTGGGCAGTCACGGAAAGCTATGGAGTCAACTCAACTTTCCAGATCTATGTGATCACGGGAAAAGACCGGACTGTTGTCATCGACAGCGGGCTTGGAGCCCAGGGCGGGCTGAGAAAATACATAGAAACTTTTATAGGCGGCTCGGGGAAACCCATGTCTGTCCTTCTTACGCATACCCACCCGGATCATGTTGGCGGAGCGCCGCTATTTGACGAAGTATATGTCAATCCGTTAGAGTTCCCGGATCTGGACTGGAACCGGAACCATTACCGCCGCTTCGGCGACCTGGAGTGGTTCTGCGGGCACAGCCGCTGGTATGATGAGCCGGATGCGGACATAATGAACTTTTGTTATCTTCATTTTGTTCGCGAGCTGCTTCAGGAAGAAGACTGCATTCAGGTAAATGACGGCGATCTCCTTGAGTTTGGCGGCATCAGCCTTGAAGTCATACACTGTCCTTCCCATTCTGACGGCAGCACCATATATTATTGGAAGGAAGAGAACATCGCATTTGCGGGAGATGCGGTCCAGCACTGGAACGGGTACCCGGGAAAAAGCAAAGGCAAAACTCATTTCAATGCTTTACTGAGATTCATCCGGATGATGCCGCGGGATGTACAGATCATGAACGCCCATGACCCCGGAGTTTTCGGCATTGATCTCGCAGGAAACGTCCTTCAGTGCTATAAAGACGTAATAGAAGGAACGAACCTCGAGAATGACAGCCGGATCGGATATCACAATCTATTCCATGTCACTAGGCAAAAGTCCCGGCAGAACATACAGATGGACCACTATGTAGAAGACGTCCGTCTCAGTTATAACCTGTTTGACCACTGAATTAAGAAAGGCAGGAACATTTAAGATGGAGCATGTGCTCAAGACCACCGGTCTTACAAAAAAGTATGACCGCAAGGCGGTTGTAAATAACATCAGCATGACGATCGCCCCCGGCGATGTCTACGGCTTCATAGGAAGAAACGGCGCCGGCAAGACTACTTTCATGCGGGTGATCCTCGGGATGGCGCTTCCTGATGCGGGAGAGATATCCCTCTTTGACGGCGAACCGCGCAGAACGGCCGGGCAGAAGATAGGCAGCATAATAGAAGCGCCCGCGCTCTTCGGCGGCTGCACAGCGCTTGAGAACCTGAAGCGGTTCTCACTGCTCATCGCGGGCGATGCGCCTGATAACCTGGATGAACTGATCGACCTTGTGGGCCTGTCAGAGGCAGGGAAGAAATTGGTAG
Organism: Lachnospiraceae bacterium; assembly: GCA_045595385.1. Lineage (GTDB taxonomy): Bacteria > Bacillota > Clostridia > Lachnospirales > Lachnospiraceae > RGIG5612. The sequence goes on from JAZOAJ010000248.1 coordinate 3,913, forward strand.
GCCATTACTCTCTCGGAATGAAGCAGAGACTCGGCCTTGCAGTCGCAATGCTCGGGGATCCGCAGTTCATGGTGCTTGATGAGCCGGTAAACGGCCTCGACCCCACAGGTATCAAGGACATGCGCGACGCGATCAATGTCCTGAACCGTGAAAAAGGTGTCACGTTCCTGATCTCCAGCCATCTGCTTGACGAGCTTTCAAAGACTGTTACCAAATACGGGATAATAAATGACGGCATACTTGTGGAGGAGATCTCCGCAGCTGAACTGGCTGACAAATGCAGGCAGAGCATCGCCATAACAGTTGATGACACGGCGAAAGCATTTGCAGTATTAAAAGACTTCATCCCCGCTGCCGACATCCGGATAGCCGGGATGGAGATGAATGTATACAACCATACCGCTGAGGCTGCCGAGCTGAACGCGCTCCTTGTAAGGAACGGCATCGCGGTCAGTTCCCTCGGTTCCGCAGGATACAGCATCGAGAACTATTTCATTGAAAGGATGGGTGGCTGAAATGAGAGAATTGCTCAGATATGAATTTCACAAGCTTTTCCGCGCCAGAGTCCTTTATGTATGCGGGATAGTCCTTGTACTGCTGCTCGTATTTTTAACAGGAATAGACAAGCTCACCGAGCTTGGCCTTGAATCCCTGGGAGTGGCAATGTCGGAATCGGAAGCAGATCCCGCATCCCTCGAGCTGACCAACATGATGGGAATGGGATTTGGTACAAACAGCGGCCTTGTGCGCATGCTGACAGCGCTTACCAACATTTACCTTCCGATAGTTTTCGGCGCTTTCATAGCGGTATTTGTCTGCAGTGACTAC
>JAZOAJ010000249.1:0-2068 GCA_045595385.1 Lachnospiraceae bacterium
CTCTTAAAAAGATCACTCTTCCCGACAGTATCGTGCAGATAGACCTGGATACATTTACCGGATGCAGGAACCTTGAGGATATAGAGTTCTCAAAAGCAAAGGATTTCATGTACTGCTTCCTGGAAACTCCGTTTTCAAGAAAATAGATTGTTTAAGCGACAAAAAAGGACCTGCCGTTTCTGGCAGGTCCTTTTAAATTAGTTAAGATCAGCCGATCTTTACCCACATGGCGGGACGGACTGCATCACTCGGTGAAGTGATATTGTCTCCTGATACATGAAGATATCCGTAGTAGTTGATACCTGCAGCATCTGATGTGTAGTAGCCGGGATTTCTCAGCCACCACCAGCAGTTTCCGTTGCTTGCGTGAGCAAATGCGCCCTTAGCCTTAGTATAAGCAGAAGGAGCACATACTCTGTCTGCCTCTTCAGGCATTGTCTCAAGTACTTCTTCCCTGCTGAGGCAGAAGATCTTGTCTGTTGTCTCTCCACAGCCCGGAGCTGCATTTGCAGGGCGGCGGGCAATGCTGTCTGATGTGAAGATAACTGAATCAAGGATCTGAGCCTGCTCATCAGCTGAAAAAGCAGCATTCAGGAATTCACCGTTGAGCCAGGGTCTCAGCTCGCAGGTCTTCCATGTTACTGATGTATTAAGTGAATTGAACTTTACATTGTCAAGTCCGAGAACGCTTACTACAAGTGCTTTATCTCCGTCAACCTTAAGGACTTTCCACTCGATCGGGTCTTTTTTCTGGCCTGTAACATCACTCTGGGGATATGCGCCTAATGTGATAGTCTGGCCAACAACTGCGTTTATACTCATAATATTTGCCTCCTTCACATTAATTTGTCTTTATCCACATTACAGGGCGGGCGCCGCGGTGAGGACGTACATCATCATAGATCTTGTCTTCTATGTGACCGCCTGCTCCGACACGTGATCCGGCATACTGTACATATCCTGATGAACGGAGCCACCAGACCGAGAATCCGGTCTCAGCGTAAATGTATACGCCGTTCTCAAGAGCCTTGCCGGTAGCTGCTGCCCTTCTGTCATTGAGTTCGGGAATGAGCTCTTCAAGTTCCTGTATGCTGAGTGCAAATACTTTGTCTTCGGTGTCTGCTCCGCCCTTGGTGCCCCATTTAGCATTGTCAGGTGTAGAAACAGCTGTAGTGAGTATCTTTTCTTTCTCATCGGCTGTGAAAGCCTTGTTGAAGAATTCATTGTTGAGCCATCCCCTGAGGATGCTGTCAGCCCATGTCACATCAGCGTATTTCTCATTGAACCTTACCTGGTCGATGATCTTATCGGTGATGATGAGAGCTTTGCCGTCTTCCACTTTGAGGACTTTCCACTCAAGAGGTGAAACCTCATCGGTGTACTTTGTCTGAGGATAAGTTCCAAATGTAATGATATCGTTTACTTTCATCTCATTATCCTCCTTACTCTTTTTCCATGAAGATGTCGCCAAGGTTAATGCTCTTTATGGTCTTAACATTTTCCTTAACTACTGTCTTGTGGCCGGCAAGCTCAACTGTAACCTTGAAGCTGACGTTAGTCTCCAGGCCTTCAGCCCAGAAATCACCGTAGTTGTCAGAAACAAGCTCAAGCTTTGTTCCGTCAGCGCCTTCAACTGTTACCTTTGCGCCTTCGCAGCACATCTCTCTTCCCTGCTCATCAGTGTATACAACACTGCCTGCGATGAAGTTCTTCGGGTAATTGAGATAAAGGACTCTCTCACCCATCTCAAACTTCGGCATAAGCGCTTCAGGATTGAGTTTAAGCCTCTTTGCGACCTCGCTCTCGGGATCGTTGAAATCACCGAATTCGATGGCGCCTGTAGGACATGTCTCTGCGCAGCGTGTCATTGTGTAGCCTTTGTCCAGAAGATGTGCACACATGTCGCATTTCTGAGGGATCTCAAGAACATCATTCCAGTAGATCCTTCTGTAAGGACATGTATTTACGATATCTTTCTGGCCCTTTGACTTAACAGGGTCAATGATGACAATGCCGTCATCTCTCTTATATACTGCTCCATCCTTAGCCTGAAGTCGGATCGTAGCCA
>JAZOAJ010000250.1:0-4460 GCA_045595385.1 Lachnospiraceae bacterium
TAGGAAGACAATACTCAGGAACAACTCCTTGGCTCACAGAACGACATGGCTACGATCCGACTTCTTTGACGTGATGAGCGTACATGTCATAAATGAAGGCGCTGCCAAGGGAATGGCCGCCGTAAAATACGCATCGTATGAAGTTGAGGTCGTCTGCGGGCCCGTGCCTGACGCCGGACTGTTCATGAACGCTGATTCGGTTGTCGCTGTCAAAAAGACAAAATCCGGGGAGTCTGAGACGGACATCAGGCCGCTTGTCCTCAAGATGGAAACAGCCGGGAACATTTTCCGGTTCACCGTGAAGGGCGGTTCGGAGAACAATCTGAAACCGGACCTGCTCATGCAGGAGATATACCGTTTGAACGGCATGGAATATGACAGGAATAACATACATATCGAAAGGATGGAGCTGATGGCGGAGGGATTCATCCCGCTTGAGAACTATCAGACTGTATAATGAAAAAAAGAAAGCTCCTGATAACTAAATACAATGACAGCCTTGTATCGCTCCTGATCGACTCGGAAGGCAAGACTGTCCGCATAAACGCTGAAAACGGAAAAAAGAAGAGCCTGGTGGGGAACATTTATGCCGGGACTGTCACTGACGTGATAAAAGGCATGAATGCCGCTTTTGTCGAATTTGCCGAAGGACAGAGAGGATTCCTCCAGCTGGATGAAAAAGCCGACCCCATTTTCCTGAACAAAAGAAGGCGTGCCGGAGGCATCAGACAGGGCGACGTAATAATCGTCCAGGTGTCAGGCGACGCTATCAAGACCAAGGACTCTGTCCTCAGCATGAAGATCAGCATCGCGGGAAAATACGCCGTGCTTGCCGTCGGGATGAAAGGCATCAAAGTCTCATCGAAGATCGATAATGAAAAATTCAGATCGGAAGTAACTGAGTTAACAAAGGACAAATCCGAAAACGGCTTGGGATTCATCATACGGACAGCCGCCCTTAAGGCAGATCCTTCATACGTACTCAGGGACATGGATAAGCTGAAGGAAGAGTGGAAAGGCATCCTTGAAAAAGCAAAAGGTAAAAAGAAGGGACTCATCCACGAAGAACTGCCGTTCTATTTATCCGACTATATAACATGTGCGGCGGAGATAGATGAGATAGTAACTGACGACACCAACTGCTTCATCAATATCAAGCGCCTGCTGAAAGAGTTCTATCCGGAGGACCTTGGGCGGCTTCGCGCTTACGGAAGCCTCAAGGTCATGATGAAGACAGCATACGGCCTGAAGGGAAGGATAGGTGACGCGACCGGCAAGACGGTAAGGCTCAAATCAGGTGCGTTCCTTGTCATAGAGCCCACGGAAGCGCTCGTCGCGATAGATGTAAACTCCGGGAAAGCGGTCAAGCCCGATTTCCTCAAGATCAACCTGGAGGCCGCAAAAGAAGTCGCAAGGCAGCTGAGGCTCCGCAACCTCTCCGGCCTTATCGTGGTAGATTTCATCAGCATGAAATCAAAAGAGGATAATGACACGCTTATCCAGGCAATGAAAGAATACCTGCATGACGATCCCCTAAAACCCAAGGCGGTAGACATGACAGCACTCGGGCTGCTTGAGATAACAAGGAAAAAAGTAAGACGCCCACTTTACGAAATACTTGATATTTGATAAAATATTACGGTTGAAAGTATGTTTCTACATCATTAAGGAGAATGAACATGGAAAATGCAGAAGTAATCAAAGCTATACGGTCAGGTGACAAGGAAGTCATCAGGGATGTATACAAGGACAACGCAAAGGATGTATATAACTTTGCCAAATCCATTACAGGCGATCACGACAGCGCAATGGATGCCACCAAGCGCACTTTTGTCAATCTCTTCACCAGCATACAGAACGGTGACGAGCCCGCGAACATCCGTCTCGCCGCACTCAAGATCGCATATGACGAGGCATGCAGGATCGCGATGCCTTCCACTGAAAACATAGATTCTCCTTTTGACAGGAAAGAAGAGGCTGCTCCCGCCGAGACAGAAGAGGCAGGAAGCCCCGTTCCGGTGACTGACTCAGATGTAGAAAACAGCGCTGTAGTCGGAGATGGCGTCATTGATACTCCCGAGGAGATGAATGAAGTCATGGAAGACGAAGAGATAGAAGTTGAGGAAGAAGAGGAAGATGAGCCGGAACCCGTACCTGTACGCACAACACGTTCAGCCGGATCCGATGACATCGGCAACACCACCGTGTTCAGCATCAAGGAAGCCATGGGCGATGACGATGACGAGATCGAGATGGATGAAGAATACGACGATGAGGACGATGACGATTATTATGACGACGATGACGAAGATGATTACGAGGCAGCTCCGAGGAGCAGGGCAGCAACAGTCATAATCATCATTATCAACATTATCCTGGCGCTCATCCTTATCTGGCTGCTTTACGGACTGCTCGTCAGCTTCAGCGTGATCCCTGATGTGATCCATCTCGGATTTACCTACCAGTTCTTCAACGAGCATATCTATCCGATATTTTAAAAGTAATCCGTTGACATTTGCCGGATACCTGTGGTAAAGTACAACGGTTAGCCGCTCAATGAGGTTTTTTAAGTACGTTTGGCGTCACCATAATTGGCGAGTATTATTCCAGGAGGTACATTATGTACGCAATTATTGCTACCGGTGGAAAGCAGTATAAAGTATCCGTCGGCGACAAGGTAAGAGTTGAGAAGATCGATGCAGAAGTTGGTCAGACAGTAACATTTGATCAGGTCCTCATGATCAGCGCTTCTGAAGTAACAGTCGGCAGCCCCTGCGTAGAAGGCGCAGCAGTTGAAGGCGAAGTTACAGATCAGGGCAAGAACAGGAAAGTGGTTGTTTACAAGTATAAGCCCAAGACAGGCTACCACAAGAAGAACGGCCACAGGCAGATGTTCACAGAGGTTGTCATCAACAAGATCGCTCTGAACGGCGAAGCACTTGAGGATGAGAAGGAAGAAGCACCTGCAGTTGAGGAGCCCGTAGTTGAGGAAGCACCCGCAGCAGAAGAGCCGGCAGTTGAAGAAGCTGCAGTTGAAGAGGCTCCCGCAGCTGAGGAAGCACCTGCAGAAGAAGCAGCTGAAGCAGAATAATTCAGGGTAAAGGAGGTTTTGACATGGCACATAAAAAAGGTGTTGGTTCTACAAAGAACGGCAGAGATTCCGCGTCACAGAGACTCGGAGCAAAGAGAGCTGACGGTCAGTTCGTTAAGGCTGGAAACATCCTTTACAGACAGAGAGGCACACATATCCATCCCGGCATGAATGTCGGACGCGGCAAGGACGACACACTGTTCGCGCTCGTTGATGGAAAAGTACATTTCCACAGACTCGGAAGAGACAGGAAACAGGTTTCCATTATCCCTGTGGAAGACTGATCATTTAGAACAGTACTGGTATGAGCTTCAGATCTTTAGCGGATTTGAAGCTCATGTTTTCATTATGGGAGATTTAAATGTTTGCAGACAGAGCTAAGATTGTCCTTATCTCAGGAAAAGGCGGAGACGGACACATAAGCTTCAGAAGAGAAAAATATGTACCCGACGGAGGCCCTGACGGAGGCGACGGCGGAAGAGGCGGCAGCATAGTGTTCATTGCTGACCCCGCTGTCAACACGCTCTCTGATTACAGGTTCAAGCGCAAGTTCAAGGCGCAGGACGGTGAAGAGGGCCAGAAGAGGAACTGCCACGGGAAAAACGGCGAAGACCTCGAACTGAAGGTCCCTGTAGGCACGATCATAAAGGAAGCACTGTCTGACAAAGTCATATATGACATGTCCGAGCCCGGAGAAAGGTATGTGCTCCTCAGGGGCGGAAGAGGCGGAAAGGGAAACCAGCACTACGCCACACCGACAATGCAGGCGCCCCGCTATGCGCAGAGCGGCGGAAAAGCGCTCGAGATAGAGGTCGTCCTTGAGCTCAAGGTCATTGCCGACGTCGGTCTGGTAGGCTTCCCCAATGTCGGAAAGTCAACATTCCTCTCCGTGGTGTCCAACGCAAAGCCGAAGATCGCAAATTATCATTTCACCACGCTCAGCCCCAATCTGGGAGTGGTCGACCTTGACGGCGGCGAAGGATTTGTGCTTGCGGACATCCCGGGACTCATTGAAGGCGCTTCCGAAGGCGTCGGCCTCGGACACGAATTCTTAAGACATGTTGAAAGATGCAGGGTACTCATCCACATGGTGGACGCATCCGGTATCGAGGGACGGGATCCTGTAGAGGACATCAGAGCCATAAACAGCGAGCTCGAAAAATACAATGTAAACCTGGCAGGAAAACGTCAGGTCATAGCCGCGAACAAGATGGACCTCATCGCCGATGAGGACGAAAGGAACGCGGTCATACAGAGGTTAAGGGATGAGTTCGGAAATGATGAGACTAAAGTTTTTCCGATCTCAGCAGCGGCAAACATGGGGATAAAACCCTTGCTTTATGCGGTTAACGACATCCTTAAGGAAATG
>JAZOAJ010000251.1:0-7870 GCA_045595385.1 Lachnospiraceae bacterium
AGGGTTTATGAAAGCATTGACGGAAATCACCGAAGGATAAGGTAAACCAAGAGCTGCCCGCGGCTATGAAGTGCTACCCGTCAAGTAGACAACTAAAAAAATATTAACTTTCTGCCATCAGATTTTGATGATCTGGTGGCAGTTTTTATGCTGCCACCGGATACTGTTTATGTTTTTCCATGGGTGTCAAGACTCCCAAGTTTCGTTGTAATCGTCGGGTGTTATAATATTTAATGTAATTCTCTATCATTTTCGCCAGTGATTCTCTATCTGTGAATCGTCTGCCATAATATCTCTCTCGTTTTATGATACCCCAGAATCCCTCCATAGGACCGTTATCGATACATTTAGCTACCCTGGACATACTCTGTGTCATCCCTTCGGCTTCAAGCTTGGCATGAAAGTTCCGATTGGTGTATTGATATCCGCGATCCGAGTGACACAGAGGGGTTGCTCCTGGATTTTCCAGTATTGCCTTGTCAAATGTATCAAATACCAGAGCGTTATTGTTTGTATCTCTGATAACAAACGATACGATTCTTCTGTCATATAGATCGAGGATTGCACTGAGATAAATCTTATGAACCTCAATACCAATATAATACTTGAATTCTGTGACATCTGTAAGCCATTTCTCATTCGGTGCTTCTGCCGTGAATTCCCTGTTTAGGATGTTTTCGGCAATAAATTGGGGATTTGCAGCCTGTCGGGTACACCCTTTGTTGTTGTATTTGATCGTAGATTTGATGCCTTTTTTTCGGCAGATCCGAAGCACTCGTTTGTCATTCGCCTTGATTCCATGGTAACGTTCCAGATCATCCCGTATTCTTCGATAACCCTTGTCAGGACTTTCCATGTGGATCTTTTCAATCTCATCAGCAATCCGTTTGTTTTCTGCTTCATAAGCAGGAATGCCTCTATGGAGCCATTTATAGTATGCGGAACGGCTTACATGGCCAAGCTTACAAAGTGCGCCGATCGGGTACCCATGCTCTTCATGCTCTTCTTTGATTGTCTGATAGACATGCCCGTGCCTGACCAGGCTCAGCCCCACCTCCTCTCTATCTCGTCGAGTTTTTTTAAGAAAGATGCCTCCATCTCAGCCCGCTCCTTTTCAGCGCGCAGAATCCTGTTCTCTGCCCGGAGCCTCTCCAGTTCAGACATCTCGTCTAACGGTTTTGTCCGGCCGCGCCTGTCTCTGAGTGCTTCGATACCGCCATCCTCATATTTAACCGTATAACTTCGTGCCTGTTGATATGACACGTTGTACTTTGTCGCTGTTTCAGCGTAATTATGACTATGTGCAATACAGTATTGAACGATCTCCACTCTTTCATCAAAGGTTGTTTTTCTTCCCTTGGCCATGATAACTGTTCCTCCTGTTCCAGAAGCCTTTAGTTCCTCATGACCATTATACTTCATAATCCAACTTCTGAGTTGGGTGGTCGACATGATTTTGTAGTTTTCGCAGATATCCCGTAGAGATCCCCGTCCCGCCAAGTAGTCCGTAACGGCCTGTTCCTTAAGTTCTTTAGAATAGTGCTGATTCCCATTCTGCGTAAAGGAAGCTGCTCCCATTGACCTATACTTTCTTATCCAGCATCGAAAGCCAGCTCGTGAAATCCCTAATTGGTCTGCTATAACTTGCTGTGATGCTTGACCGCCAAGATACTCTTCTACTGCATTGATCATGACATCAGGTTCATACTTTGTTCTTCTCAATAAAAAACTCCCTCCCAGGCAGGCAAGTTTTATTATTTCACTTGTCTACCTAGAAGGGAGCATATCATGCCATCATCGGTAGTAAGGGAGCCTTGTTTTATGCTTCGATGTCGATTGTGATTCCTGATTTGAAGTCCACGGTGAAGTGGTCCTCGAAGACTGTGATCTTTTCAATCAGGCGGCTGACCAGCGTTTCGTCAAACTCCGTGATGGTGGCAGGCTGGCGCTTGACGAAATCTTGCAGGTCCCGGATCTGTTTCATCTGTTCATCCTTGATGACGCTGTCCACCTCGGCTTGCCTGCGCTGGTCCCGGAGCCGGAGAATCTCATCAGCGATGGCATCGTAATCATCCTTCTGGTTGACCTTCTTCAGGAGCTCCTTTTGCAGCTTGTTTAGACGTTCGTCTATGACCTCCGGCGAGAGGATATCACCCTGTAGGACCACCGTGGCGATGTTTGCCCGCAGCGTTTGCAGGAAATCGTCCTTCTGGCAGAGCACCCGGTTGATGGCGTCAATCACCACCTGTTCCAGAAGTGTTTCATTGACTGTCCGACTGTGGCAGGCGTGGCCAGTAGCTTCTAAGCGACTGCAGCACCGCCAGACGATGGACTTACAGCCTCGGTTGTTCCAGTGGACGCGCCGGTAGAATTCACCGCACTCACCGCAGAAAACGATCTGTGCAAAGCAGTGCTTGCAGGAGTAGCAGCGCCTTTTGCCGTTATCGCTGGTATGGACCACACGCCTGCGGACCAGTTCCTCCTGCACCAGCAGGAAAATGTCCTTTGGAATGATGGCCTCGTGATCACCCTCCACATAGTACTGCGGAACGGTGCCGTTGTTCTTGATGCGCTTCTTCGTCAGGAAGTCCGTGGTGTAGGTCTTTTGCAGAAGTGCGTCACCGATGTATTTCTCATTCCGGAGAATCTTGTTGATGGTGCTGGAGTACCATTTTGTCTTACCTGCTCCGGTGAGAATACCGTCCGCTTCAAGTCCTGCGGCAATCTTGTCCATGCTCAGTCCTTGCAGGTATTCCCGGTAAATGCGCCGGACGATCTCTGCCTGCTCCGGATCGATGACCAGATGCCCATCAGCGTCTTTGGTGTAGCCAAGGAAGCGGTTGTGGTTGACCTGTACCTGTCCCTGCTGGTAGCGGTACTGCAGACCGAGCTTCACGTTCTGCGAAAGGCTCTGGCTTTCCTGCTGTGCAAGGGAAGCCATGATCGTCAGTAGTACCTCCCCCTTGGCGTCCATTGTGTTGATGGACTCCTTCTCGAAGAATACCGGAATGTTGATGTCCTTCAGCTCCCGGATGAATTTCAGGCAGTCGAGCGTATTCCGGGCAAAGCGGCTGATCGACTTGGTGATGATCATATCGATGTTACCGGCGTGGCACTCGTCGATCATGCGATTAAACTCTTCGCGTTTCTTGGTGTTGGTGCCGGAAATGCCGTCGTCCGCGAATATGCCCGCCAGAACCCATTCCGGATTCTTCTGTATAAATTCCGTGTAATGCTCGATTTGGGCTTCATAGCTGGTGGCCTGCTCATCGCTGTCAGTACTGACACGGCAGTACGCTGCGACCCGGAGCTTCGGCTTCTCGGCCTTCTTGATGTTGTTCCCGACCTGCCGTTTGGCGGGAATGACCATTACGTTGCTCATCAGACCACCTCGCTGTTCAGTAGGCTGTAAACATATTCTGCCTGTGTCGCGGGATTGTCGTAATATTCGGTGATGGCACCAATGCTAAACTGCGTCGGGATCTTCGGCGGCTTTCTTTTTAACTTCCAATCTAAGCGCCCAAGGGCGGCAGCTCGTTTGACCCGTTCTGCTTGTACCCGGTCGAAGATTTCTTTACTGATGATCGCCGGATAAAAGTCATCTCCGAGGTAGTGCTCTGTCATCAGGAGACGTTTTACGGAAGCATGGTAGGCTTCAATCCCGGCTTGGCTGGCAGCTTCCTTCAATGCCATCCCAGCGAGGTAATTGTCATAGAGCATTCGGAGCTTTCCGGCAGCCGCCTCATCGATGACTGCTATGCCGTTTTCAATTCGGTATCCAAATGGTGTGTGTCCCATCCGATCACATCCTTTCCTTCAGTTTCAGACCGCACTTGAGTTCAAAAATGACTTCATTCCGGGATTTTACGATGACGCGGTCAACTGTCTGTTCGAACAGTTCTTCATCAAACGCTTCAAGCATGGCGCTTTTGTCTGCAAAGTGGAGCAGGTCCATTGCCGCCCGGAGATGGGTTGCATCTCCGCTGATGCTTTTATTCAGCATCTCGATCTCAGCCCTGTAATCGTCAGCCTGCCGGAGCAGGGCGTTGTTTTCTTCGTTGTAGATGATCGGGTCAATGTAACCTTGCCCCATAAGCTTTGTCAGGGTTTCTCGCTGATCGGCATTCTGGAGAAGGAGCGTTTGAATCTGCTGAATCCTTCTCATAGAACCATCCTTGTTCGTGGAGCGAAGGGCATCAACGTAGGGCTTCAGAATCATTCGATGTGCGTAGATCAGCTTGTTCATCATCGTAATAAACGCTACCTTAAGCACGGCATCCTCCACATATTTCATGGAGCACTGCCTTTTGTCGTTGATGTGCGTGCTGCAGCACCATGCGGCATATTTATTTCCGGCACAGGAGTGTATCCGGCGTTTGAAGGTGTCGCCGCACTCGCCGCAGATGATCATGCCGGAAAAACAGTAGCGGTTTTGGCAACACGCACGTGGAGGATAAGGCACGTTGCAGCATGATGGCCATCAAGGAAGCGCCGGTGAAAGCTGCCTTTGCCACAATGATGAATAAGCTGACCTTTGCACGGGGCCAGGTCCTGGTTACATACATGGAAATGCTAAAAGGCATGAACGATGCAGGTACATTGGATCGGATCGATGAGATCGATTCACTTCTGGAAGAGAACATGGAGCGCAGGCAGCAGATCATGCAGTTCTTTACAATGGGCCTTCTGGACCCAGCAGTGTATGCGGAAGAAAGCGACATGCTTTCAGAGGAGGATCGCAGGCTGGCTGCAGAGAAAGATTCGCTTACCGGCCATATGAGCGGTAGTCATGAGCAGCAGGAGGCACTGACAAGACTGCTGAAGTATACGGCCAAAGGCAGGAAGCTCCGGGACTTTGACGACGAGCTTTTTACAGAACACGTGGATCACATTGTAGTATTCAGCAGAACGGAGATTGGATTTGCAATGAAGTGCGGACCGGTATTCCGGGAAAGGATATGACATGGAACATACACCATACGGGTACAGAATTGTTAGCGGTAAGACGGTCATCGATGAGCAGGAGGCAGCAAACCTTCGAAAGATCTGTGAGAACTATCTAAGCGGGATGTCCTTTGTCAAAGCTGCGGCGGATGTGGGTATCACCATGAAGCATTGTGGGGTCAAGCACATGATTCAGAATAAGCGATATCTCGGCGACGATTTCTATCCAGCGATTCTGACAGAGGAGACAGCCAGGACGATCCATGAGGACGACCTTCAGGCTGCGGTGGTTACGGCAGTGAACAATGCCTGGTCCAGGAAGGATACCATCATGCCACAGCTGCGCGAGAACATACGATCCGTCCTGGAAGAAGATACGGATGCACGGATAGCGGAAGTGGATGCTGCGGTAAAGCAGAAGCAGGCGGAACTTCTCGATGCCGGCCGGGATCAGGAGAAGATTGATGAAATCGGAGATGCGATCATGGATCTGCGGGAGAAGAGACAGAAAATCCTGACGGAAGCAGCTATGAGAAAAGACGTGAAGGATCGAATTGATGACCTGGCCTCTTTCCTGGATGAGCAGATAGAGGCGGTAACGGAATACTCGGAAACACTGGTCAGAAGACTGATTGAGAAGATCACGGTGTTCGATGAGATACTGGTGATCGAGTTCAAATCAGGACTACAGATCGAAGTAGAAGTATGACAAAAAGTCATGGAGAGTGCTGAAAAGTACTCTCTTTTGTTGTGCCCAGAATTACGAATAAATGTTATAATATAAAGTTAAGGGAGACAAATTTCCCTTATGAAAAACCGGGTGTGTAGAGTTGTTTTATACTGAAAAACCGCGATTCAACCAAAGGTCGTTAGGTGTTTTAAGCCAATAATGATACTGTGGTATCAAGGAGGTGGCTAAAATGATGCCTGAACAATTTGGACCATTTTTAATTGAGCAACGAAAGAAGAAGGAATTAACTCAAAAAGAGTTTGCAAAAAAAATAGGAGTTTCAACTGCGGCAGTTAGCAAGTGGGAACGAGGTCTTTGCTTACCCGAAGTATCCAGATTTGAGGACATCGCAAAGGTATTTGACCTTAACCTTATTGAAGTAATGCAATGCAAGGAAGGGAGTGCATCACCAGAAGAATATGCAGGTGCTTTGACGGAAACAATAAGTATTTCAGAAAAGCAACATAAACATAAGCTGCGGAAAAGTATAGTCTTTCTTCTATTAGCAGCTGCAATTTGTATATGTATTTACTATTTCCCAATTTATCATATTCTTCAAGTATGGTCGCCTTCCTTTTATGAGACTGGCGAAATATCAAAGCTGGCATACATTGGTAGCCAGGAGGATCGAAATAGAGCAAGGTTGTTTATTGCCCAGGCAGACAAGGCATTCTCGGATCTGACTACTCCGGAAAAACAACTTAATGAGAAATACGGAATGCTTTCTGTATATGCTCCTGGTGCTGAAACAGGGGGCTCCAGTGAAACGCATTCACTTAAGCTGTGGTCAGCACATTTTGGTGATAGCCCTACAGATGATTACGGCTATGTGTGGGTATACTATTCCAATGAAGTAAAAAACGAGAAAGACGAAGTTATTCAAGGGAATTATAAGATCCCTGCACTGTGGCTATTTGAAAAGGATAGTGATGGGGCCTGGATAATTATAGATATCAAGGAGCACCCATAAACCACACGATTAATTCAGTTTGTCGACAATTTTCCTATAACGCGGATTTATGGACAATTTCCCGTTTACCGATGACATTCATGGCATTGTCTCGAGACATGTAGAGATCGTCTGCCTTCTGTCAAAAGTGTGATAACAAATGCACAAATCCCCATACAATCCCAGTATCTTTTTCTGCGTTAACATGATAAACTATCTGTAACAAGGCAGATGAGATCTCGGCCGTGAAGTATGTGACAGAAATAGTCTGCCACGTTACTTTGCGGCTTTTTTTCTGCTCTGATGTGCAGGTGGTAACGTTCAAGATAAAGGAGAAATGATGAACTGACAAATGTGTAAAGGGTGAAAAGAAATATGGAAAAAAGAAAAATCAGATCAATGATGAGAAAATTCTTGGTTTTACTGTTGATCGTTTCAGCAGTAATCAGCAGTTCAGTCGTATCATTTGCGGTTGACACTGCAGCAGATAAGGATATTCTCCAGGAAGAGGAACCGAAATCCGAGTTCATTCTGGATGAAAGCCTTACGGAGCAGATTCAGAATGCGGATCGCGATCCTTATGACTTTACGAGCGGAGAACAGGTTAAGAAAGTGTTGGGCACTGAATACCCGGTCGCTCTGGATCTGCGCGACTTTGATACGAACGGTGACGGTAAAGGAGATACATCCTTTGTTACACCGATCAAATGTCAGGCGCCTTTCGGAACCTGCTGGGGATTCGCGGCGGTTGCGGCTGCGGAAACCAGCATATTGGGCGCAGGCCTGGCAGAAGGTTATGCTGCAAGGGCAGATGAACATGCAGGCTTGAAAGAACTGAATCTTTCAGAAAAACATCTGGCCTATTTCGTAACGCAGCCTTTGGACGATCCGGACAGTCCGCAGAACGGAGAAGGAACTTACCTGAACAACGGGATGACAGTGGCAAATGGTCTGAATAACGGCGGATATCCGTTCCTGGCAACCAACACCTTTATCTCGGGTATCGGTCCCATCATGGAAGAGGAGGATGTTTCTCTTCAGTACAAGGGCGGACAGAGGCAGAAAGACGGTTCCATCGATTACTCAAAAGCAACAGTCAATACGGAGAGGATAGACGGTAAATGGGTGCCGTTGACCTATTCCGACGAGGACGACTGGGCTTTGAAAGAAGACCTTCGCTTCAGACAGTCCTTTATTCTGGCGAACTCCTATATGCTTCCGACCCCGGCAGGCCGACAGGATGGTGA
>JAZOAJ010000252.1:0-13861 GCA_045595385.1 Lachnospiraceae bacterium
TCCTTTACAGCCATGATGGTGATCCCGTATTTTTTCCTTATGTCGATCCGGCCGATGCTTTTGTCTGCCCAATCTTCAGGGATGGGAACTTCAAATATCGCATGGTCATCATCCAGCTTGATGTAGTCAAGGATGTGATCCGAGGCATACCTTATTGCCGCCCATTCAGCTATCTGCTTTTCGGGGCTGATCACTTCATCCGCGCCGTTGCGCAGCAGGAACTTGGCCTGCACATCCCGGTCCGCCCGGGAGACAACGAGCCTTCCGCCCAGTTCCTTGAGCAGGGAGGTGGTCTCCAGGGAACTCTGGAAATCACTTCCTATGGTAACTATGCAGACGTCGTAGTTATTGACGCCTAATGTCCGCAGGAACGCTTCGTTTGTGCTGTCCCCGATCTGCGCGTCTGTCACAAGCGGCAGGATGCTGTTGATGCGTTCCTCATCCTTGTCAACAGCCATGACCTGGTGCCCAAGTTTTTGAAACTGCTGGGCGAGCAGGGAACCTAACCGGTTTACGCCTATGAGTAAGATGGATTTCATTATTACACCTCCGTCAGCCTACATTGATCTTTTCGACCGGCCGCTGCGCGACTTCCATTCCGTTGCTGTTTATCGCTGCATGCATGAGAGTCAGTCCTCCGACCCGCCCGAAGAACATCAGTGCGATGAGGATCAGGCGGGATATCGTCCCGACAGATGTCGTGATGCCAAGGGTCAGCCCCACGGTACCTATGGCAGAGGTCGTTTCAAAAACACATAGAGAAAAGGGAAGATCATCGACAATACTTATGGTGCAGGCAGCCGCAAACATCAGGAACAGATACATTATCAGAAGGGCGGCAGCGCTCTTTACGGCCTGCTCCTCGAGCCTTCTTGAAAATAACTGGGGGCTTTTCCTGCGGCGGATGACAGCTGCTGTAGTTGCTGCCAGTACGGCAAATGTTGTGGTCTTAAAGCCGCCGGCGGTGGAACCCGGCGCCCCGCCGATCAGCATGAGTACTATAAGTATCGCGCGGCTCGCGGATGCCATCGAGCCGATATCGGCCGTATTAAATCCGGCGGTTCGGGGGGTGACTGCCTGAAATACTGAAAGGCATATCCTTTCTTTAATTTCATACCCTGAAAAATCATTGAAAAAGAATATAACTGCCGGGATGAGGATCAGGCCTGCCGTTACAGTAAGGATCGCCTTTGTCTGCATCCGGTATCTTTTGAAATGGAACTTGTTTGCGGCAAAGTCATCCCATGTAAGGAAACCGATGCCGCCGATAATGATCAGAAGGCATACCGGAATGACTACCCACAGGCTGCCTTTAAAAAACGTCAGCGAAGAAAATTCCCCGGTGCGGCTGCCCATTATGTCGAACCCTGCGTTGCAGAAAGCGGAGACAGAATGGAAAATGGACATCCAGATGCCGGATGCGCCAAATGATCCATAAAATGCCGGGAGCATTACGGCAGCACCGAGAAGCTCCGCGGCAAATGCTACTTTGACGATGAACCAGGTCATCCTGACGATGCCGCCGACCTGGTGTGCGGCAATGCTTTCCTGCAGCATGTTGCGCTCGAGCAGGGAGATCTTTCTGCCGGAGACGGTTGCGATAAAAGCTGCAACCGTGATGATCCCCAGACCGCCTATCTGTATCAGCACAAGGATGACTGCCTGGCCGAAAACAGACCAGTAGACGGCGGTGTCCCTGACGACCAGCCCGGTCACACAGACAGCTGATGCCGAAGTGAACAGGGCATCAGAAAACGAAGTCCATCTGCCTGCTCTTGCCGATACAGGCAGGGAGAGCAGAAATGCGCCGATCAATATGACCGTCAGAAATCCGATTATTATGAACTGGAAAGAGGACAGTTTTTTTCCGAACGTTCGCCTTTTCATGTGCAGATAGTATAATGAACATCATAAAAAAGGCGTTAAAGCAGACGCCGTGGGATTAAGATGGCATTAAAAAAGCTGCCGCAGCTTATCTGCGGCAGCTTTTGCCTGTCAGTTATGTCAATTGCCGGCCTGCTCCAGCTGGTTCATCTCGGACCAGTGAAGCTTGCAGTAATACTCTCCGTTGATGGGCGGATATTTGTGGCCGGTGGCCGCTTCGTTCTGGCAGTCGTATTCGATGTCGTATGCGCATCTTACAGCATCAGACCCGCCGCTCCTGAACACATGGATCAGTGAGAAAGCGTAGATCAGGCAGAATGCGAGGATGATCGCGATGATGCCGGAAGGACGCACATTTGTCTTCATGAGGGCCTGGATGTCTTCATTGCTGCTCCAGCCCTTAAGTATCAGAGAGGCGAGCAGGAAGCCGATGACACCGGCGATGATGCCGACAAGGAAGCCTGCAAGGACGTCAGTTGCGTAGTGGACCATGAGATAGACCCTCGAGACGCCTACACCTATGGCGGCAAGAGGGAATATCCAGCAGAATGCCTTTGCGCTCTTCCGCTTGGAAGTCGCGTGGCAGAGCAGCAGCACCATTGCTACCTCGGTCGCGCCCGTGGTATGGCCTGAAGGGAAGCAGTAATCAGACTCCGACAGCATTCCTGCCCCTACATACCATGACCAGTACTGAAGATCACTCTGCAGGGTGTTATACGGCCGCACTCTCAGGAACATAGGCTTAACAACAATGTTTGTAACGAGTGTTCCGATGACGATCGCTATGACAAGCGCCAGTCCGACCTTCCTTGTCCTCTTGAACAGAAGGAACACCAGTCCGAGCACTGCGATCAGGGAAACGAAAATGGTCGAGCCGAGAGCTGTAAGGCATTTCGCAAATATTGTCAGAAAATGATCCTGTATGCTGCCCATGAAACTGAAGACAGCATAGTCAAAGTCCGCAAATAGCACATCCAGCTGGGAACCTATGGTACCCGCCAAAAGTATTGATGTCATATGATATTACCTCCGTCAGTTCTGTTTGCCCTGCTGCTGTTTCTTGACTTTTATGAATCCGTAGACCAGATAGCCGACACAGGCCACAGCCAGTATTATAATCAGGTAAAGTGAGGACATGGTCCTGCCCATTATCTTTCCGGCTGCCTCGTTGAAAGCCTTGTCCATTACCTGTCCGGGTTTTTTATTCCGGTAGTTCTTCTGCAGGATGTCCCTGAACTTGGCTACGGCGTCAGCATCCATGACCATTCTGGCAGCAGTGCCGGAATATATGCCTGCCGCTCCGTTTGAAGGCTGGAAAGCGACTATCATGTGGCCTTCATCGGCAAGCCCCTCGATAACATGCTGCTCACCGAGAAAACTCTGGAAGAGACCGGTTTTGTAATATTCTTCAGCCTTCGCATTGAGTTCTTCCTGGGTAAGTTCTGTGCCTTCATCGATAATGGTGATTATGGGCTGGACTCCCGTGGACATGTAAAATGTCGACATCCCTTCAGGTGTTTCTTCCGGGGTATATTCCGTTACCTTGTCATACCATTTCCCGACTGGCTCGGTAAGTACGAGGTTGCATTGTGCTTCGTTAAGCTTTACCCGTCCTGTCGTGGTCTCACCTGCGCAGGATGAACTGTTCGCGACTGTAGAATAAATGAAATAGCCTACGATGATGACAATGAATATCAGTATCGTACTGTTCCTGCTTCTTTTTATCGACGCATAAGCTTCATCAGTGGATTTGTCCTGATCGCTCTGGCTGTTATTCTGATCAAATGTGGGCATGTTTTCTTATCCTTTCTCCTTATGACCTGTAAATTATACTAATTTAACCACTTCCGGTCAAGCACGGCGCCGTCGGGCAGCAGTTGTGAACAATTTTTGAAAAGTCAGATTTCGACCGTTGAAAAAAATACAATGTACCTATATAATATACAAACTACTGAAAAAATATGCATTTATGTTCACATAGATATATCTTGCGGGAGGAACAATGGCAAACTCAGATATCGGAGTAGATTTAGGTACAGCGAGTGTGCTCGTATATATATCCGGAAGAGGCGTTGTCTTAAAGGAGCCGTCGGTCGTTGCATTTGACAGGGACTCCAAAAAGATCGTCGCTATCGGTGAAGAAGCAAGGCTCATGCTCGGAAGGACTCCGGGCAACATAGTCGCGATCAGGCCGTTAAGGCAGGGCGTTATCTCTGACTATACCGTAACGGAAAAGATGCTCAAGCATTTCATCCAGAAGGCAATAGGAAAGAGGACTTTCAGAAAACCAAGGATCAGCGTGTGTGTGCCGAGCCGCGTAACTGAAGTTGAGAAGAAGGCTGTTGAGGATGCAGCTTATCAGGCAGGCGCGAGAGAGGTTGCTGTAATTGAGGAACCCATCGCTGCAGCCATCGGCGCGGGCGTTGACATCACCAAGCCGTGCGGCAACATGATCGTTGACATCGGCGGCGGAACAACCGACATTGCAGTCATTTCCCTCGGCGGCGTTGTTGCGAGCACGTCTGTCAAGATAGCCGGCGATGATTTCGATGAAGCCATCGTCAGGTACATGAGAAAGAAGCACAACCTCCTCATAGGTGAGAGGACCGCAGAGGAGATAAAGATACAGATCGGCACATGCTTCCTTACAGGCGAGGACATCACCATGGACGTCAGGGGACGTAACCTGGTATCCGGCCTTCCGAGAAAAGTCACAGTGACCGCATCTGAGACCGAGGAAGCACTCAGGGAATCTGTTTCACAGATCATTGAAGCCATTCATGAAGTCCTTGAGAAGACTCCTCCCGAGCTCGCAGCTGACATTGCGGACCGCGGCATAGTGATGACCGGCGGCGGATGCCTGCTCCGCGGACTTGAGGACCTCATCGAGGACAGGATCGGCATCAATGCCATCACAGCGGAAGATCCGATGCTCTGTGTGGCGATCGGAACCGGACTCTTCATTGAGTATCTCGGCAAGGACCAGTAAGTGGAAAAGATCAGGGGATACGTAGACAGAATAGTATACAGAAATAATGAAAACGGCTACACCGTGCTCCGTCTCGAAGAAAACGGGATCGAAACAACTTGTGTAGGCGTTTTTCGTTTTATTGACGAGGGCGAATATCTGGAGCTCACCGGTGAAATGGATTTCCATCCCACATACGGTGAGCAGTTCCGAGTGCAGTCCGCAGAGCCCATTACGCCCACCGGGGCGACAGCCATCGAGCGCTACTTAGGATCCGGCGCCATCAAGGGCATAGGCCAGGTGACTGCGAAAAGGATCGTTGAGAGATTCGGGGACGACTCCCTGCGCATAATCGACGAGGAGCCCGAGCGGCTTGCCGAGATAAAAGGCATTTCCATGAAGAAGGCGCAGGAGATTTGTGCCCAGCAGGAGGAGAAGAAGGATCTGAGGAACGCGCTCATTTTCCTGGGTCAGTACGGGATCAGCAACGCGCTTGCTGTCAGGATCTATTCCCAGTACGGACAGGATGTATATGAGATCATCCGCGAAAACCCTTACAGGCTTGCCGATGACATAACCGGCATCGGGTTCAGGAAGGCGGACGAGATCGCGTTCAGCACCGGTATCGCTCCAAACAGCGACTTTCGCGTAAAATGCTGCATCATACATCTGCTCATCAGGGCTGCGGGTGAGGGAAATGTATATCTGCCCGAGGAGGTCCTCATAAGGCAGGTCTTTGAAACCCTCCAGCCAACCACAGTGGACGGCATATGCGACATAGAAAGGTCTGACATCGAAAGATGCATCATGGATCTTGCCGTTGACTCCCGCCTGATCATAAAGGACATCGATGAAGAGCGGCAGGTTTATTACTCTTCATATTATTATACGGAATACAGTATCGCTGTGATGCTCCACAGGATGAACCTCAAAGGGCGGATCAGCGAGGATGAACTGGAAGACCGCATACGCGCAGTTGAAAAAGAGACGGGGCTTGAGCTGGATGAGCTGCAGAGGCAGGCTGTCAAGGCAGCCGCGTGCTCGGGCGTACTCATAATGACCGGTGGCCCCGGAACAGGAAAGACCACGACAATCAATGCGATCATCAGGTATTTTGAGCAGGATCAGAAGAGGATACTCCTTGCTGCGCCTACAGGCCGCGCGGCAAAAAGGATGACTGAGGCCAGCGGCAGAGAAGCGAGCACCATCCACAGGATGCTCGAACTCTCGGGCGAGATAGAGGACACATCCGCAGGCGCGAGATTCGAACGCAACGAAGAGAATCCCCTGGATGCTGACGTGATCATAATAGATGAGATGTCGATGGTGGACATTTTCCTGATGGCATCCCTCTTAAAGGCGATCCGCCCGGGCACAAGACTGATACTCGTTGGCGACGCCAACCAGCTGCCGTCGGTCGGCGCGGGCAACGTGCTGCACGACCTGATCGAGTCGGAATGCTTCAGTACTGTCCGGCTGAACCGCGTGTTCCGCCAGGCCCGGGAGAGCGACATAATAGTAAATGCCCACAAGATCAACAACGGCGAACAGATAACATTGGAGCCCGGGAGCAGGGACTTCATCTTCATAAAAAGAGATAACCCGAACATAATCCTCGGAAGCCTCCTGACTCTGGTAAAGGACAAACTCCCCGGATATGTAAACGCGCCGATCAGGGACATCCAGGTTCTTGCGCCGGCCAAGAAGGGCCCGCTCGGAGTGGAGCAGATAAACCTATTCCTCCAGAGCAGCCTGAACCCTCCAAAGGCCGGTGAGAAGGAGCTTCCGGTAAGGGACATGATCTTCAGGAAGGGCGACAAGGTCATGCACATAAAGAACGACTACTCGCTCGAGTGGGAAATGCGGACGAGGTCCGGCTTCGTGTACGACCGCGGCGCCGGTATCTTCAACGGCGACATAGGGATCATAGAAGAGATCAATGAACAGACCCAGATGCTCAGCGTCCAGTTCGATGACGGAAAACACGTCATATACAACTATGAAAAACTTGAAGAGCTGACACTCAGTTACGCGTCGACCATACACAAGGCTCAGGGAAGCGAATATCCGGCAGTTGTCATCCCGCTCCTTTCGGGGCCGCCGCTCCTCATGAACAGGAACATCCTGTACACCGCCGTGACGCGCGCCAGAAAATGTGTCTGCATAGTCGGATCCGAAGACACGGTCCGCAGGATGATAGAGAACATCAGCGAGACGGAGCGTTATTCCGGGCTGACCGACAGGCTGCTTGAGACAAAGGAAGTAGCCCGCATGCGGCGCTACTAGGAATGTAACAAAAAGTTAAGATTGTAATACACCTCTTCTTCTTGCGCGGAGGGGCCGCAGATGAGACAATTGCCGCATGAAGGCAACCGCGCAGGCAAGACTTAAACATAAGATAATAAAGGAAAGACTTCAGGGCATACTCTATCCGAGAGTATGCCCTGTCTGCGGAAAGCTCATCAGACCGGACTTTACGGAACTGAAGGATGCCGGCCCCGGACGCCGCTTCCCTGAGAGAGATCCGTTCATCTGCCCCGCCTGCGAAAAAAAGCTGAGGCGCGCTGCCGGAAGCTGCAGCTGCATGAAATGCTCCAGGCCTCTGGAGGACGAGACTTCAGAGTACTGCCCTGAATGCCTTAAGGCAGATCATTGCTTTGACTTCGGGATCGCCGCGCTTGTCCACGATGAGGCGGCAGGCGGCATAATGTACGACCTCAAATACCACAGCCTCAGGTGCAATGCGCAGTTCGGGGCATTTGAGATGGCGAAGGCTCTGGACAGGACAGGCGGCAGTTCCGGATCGCCCCTCCTTGACGCGGACGTGATCATCCCGGTGCCTCTCCACAGGCGCAGGGAGTTTGAGCGCGGATACAACCAGGCCGCCCTCCTGGCAGAGGAACTCTCCTTCCTCATCGAACTGTCTTTCGGGAGGACCATACCTGTTGACAGCTCCTGCCTGGAGCGGACCGCGGAGACGCCCAGGCTTAAAACACTTTCCGGCACCGACCGTGCGGCAGGCATTACCGGAGCTTTCAGGGTTAAAGGCGAAGCAGGGAAATACAAAAAGGTGCTCCTTGTCGATGACATTTTCACGACGGGGACAACTTTGGATGAATGTGCAAAAACATTGCGACAGGCAGGGGTGGCTGTGATATACTTTATTACGGTCACGATAGGCGCGTGACCGTACTTAAATGATAATAATTCCGGGCGCTGCCCGGCGGAAAGGAAAAAACATGACCATAGCAGAAGATAGCTTAAAGCTGCACTACGACGTAAAAGGCAAGATCGAGGTGGTCTCGAGAGTAAGCGTAAAGAGCAGGGAGGATCTTTCCCTCGCATACACACCCGGAGTCGCCCAGCCGTGCCTTGAGATACAGAAGAATCCCGACCTGTCATATGACCTCACAAGAAGGTGGAACACCTGCGCGGTCATCACTGACGGAAGCGCCATCCTCGGCCTTGGAAACATCGGACCTGAAGCCGGCATGCCTGTCATGGAAGGCAAGTGCGTTCTGTTCAAGGAGTTCGGCGGAGTCGACGCCATCCCTCTGTGCGTAAGGACTCAGGACGTGGACGAGTTCGTAAATGCCGTATACCTGATCTCCGGAAGCTTCGGCGGCATCAACCTTGAGGACATTGCCGCTCCCAGGTGCTTCGAGATCGAAGATAAGCTCAAGGAAAAATGCGACATCCCTGTGTTCCATGACGACCAACACGGAACCGCGGTCATCATGCTCGCAGGCGTCATGAACGCCCTCAAGATCATAGGCAAGAAAAAAGAAGATGTGCGTGTTGCCGTAAGCGGAGCCGGCGCAGCCGCCACAGCTATCACAAAGCTCATACTTCATTATGGAATAAAAGACGTAACAATGTGCGACCGCAAGGGCGCGATATATGAAGGCAGGGAAGGGCTGAACAGCGCAAAGGAAGCGATCGCCAAGATCACCAACCCTCAGAAGATCCAGGGCTCCCTCGCTGACGCGGTCAAGGGAGCTGACATCTTCATCGGTGTTTCCGCTCCCGGCATGCTGACCAAAGAGATGGTACAGACAATGGCCAGTGATCCCATCGTTATCGCCTGCGCAAACCCGACACCCGAGATCTTCCCGGATGAGGCAAAAGCCGGCGGCGCAAGGATCGTCTGCACAGGCAGATCCGACTTCCCGAACCAGATCAACAATGTGCTGGCATTCCCCGGCATCTTCCGCGGAGCCTTTGACGTAAGGGCCAGCCAGATCACCGAAGAGATGAAAGTCGCCGCAGCCTACGCGCTCGCGGGCATCATCCCTGACGAAGAGCTGAATGAAGAGTACATCATCCCCGAAGCTTTTGACCCCAGGGTACCGGAAGCCGTCGCCAAGGCAGTCGCCCAGGCGGCAAGGGAGTGCGGAGTAGCCCGCATCTGACGCAAAACACGGTCCGGAGCGCACTTTGATGCGCCCCGGACCTTCACCTTTTCACATAATCCATTCCAAATTTCTGTTTTAGTCAAAGTGGAAGGGGAGCCTTTCGGCTTAACCCATTCCAAATCTTAATTTTAGTCAAAATGGAAGGGGTGTCATTCGGAGTAACCCATTCCAAATCCTCATTTTAGTCAAAGTGGAACGGGAGCCTTTCGGCTTAACCCATTCCAAATCTTAATTTTAGTCAAAATGGAAGGAGAGCCGCCTGCGATATACTCCTTCCAAAACTCACATTCTATCAAAGTGGAAGGGGAGTCACCCACAATATACTCCTTCCAAAACTCACATTCTATCAAAGTGGAAGGAGAACGCCCACGATACACTCCTTCCAAAACTCACATTCAGTCAAAGTGGAAGGAGAGCCGTAACAAAGCACTCCTTCCAAATCCTCAATTTAGTCTAAATGGAATAAATCAATGCAGCGAAAGGAGAAGAAATGGAATTAAGAGAACAATTGATCAGAAACAGAAAGGAACTTAACAGGATCATTAAACAAGCCAGGGACCGGCTTAAGAATGCGCCGCCTGGGACACTTAGTATTCACATCGAAAACGGAGCCCCATATTATTACTGGAATACAACAGATAATGGAAAACGCAGAAAACGTTATCTCCGCAAAAGTGACAGTTATAAGATCAGCCGCCTTGCCCAGAAAGACTATGACAGCAAAGTGCTTGCTGTGGCAGAAAAGCAGGAAAAGTGCATAGCCGCCTTCCTTAAGGAATATGACGAATATGCTCTTAAGGGCATATATGAAAAGCTGTCGCCACAGAGGAAAAAGCTGATCGCTGCGGATGTCGTGGATGATGAAGAATACGCCAGGCAGTGGATGAGCGTGGAGTATGAACAGGGGAGGTTTGAACTTGGCGCCGGGGAATACTATACCCATAAAGGTGAGAGGGTGAGATCCAAATCAGAAAAGATCATCGCCGATGCGCTGTACACAAACGGCATACCGTACAGATACGAGTATCCCCTTCATTTGAAAAACGGACAGGTCTGGAGGCCGGATTTCATTATATTAAATAAGCGTACGAGGGAAGAATACATACTTGAGCATTTCGGGATGATGGACGATCCGGTTTACTGCGCAAATGCGCTGGGCAAACTCCACATATACATGGAGAACGGTTTTTTCCCCGGCGAAAACCTGCTGATAACGGCTGAATCTTCAGGAAAGCCTTTTAATACGAAAACTCTCGATATTCTCATCGATCATTATCTAAAATAAGTTGACATCCAAACGAGAATCAAATATAATCATCGGGCACGCGTTAGAGTGTGTTTTATATTTGCGCGCTTTAGCGCGGCGTGAATCTATCAGAAAGGAGAATATCATGCCTACATTTAATCAGTTAGTCAGAAAGGGAAGACAGACCGTAGTCAAGAAGTCTACTGCTCCTGCTCTGCAGAGGACATACAATGCTCTTCGCAAGAGATCAACAGATGCTTCTTCACCTCAGAAGAGAGGCGTTTGCACAGCAGTTAAAACAGCTACACCTAAGAAGCCTAATTCAGCTCTTAGAAAGATCTGCAGGGTTCGTCTTTCAAATGGCATGGAGGTTACCAGCTACATCCCCGGCGAAGGACACAACCTTCAGGAGCACAGCGTTGTACTCATCAGAGGCGGCCGTGTAAAGGATCTTCCTGGTACAAGATACCATGTTATCAGAGGCACTCTTGATACTGCAGGTGTTGCAAACCGCAAGCAGGCCCGTTCAAAATACGGTGCAAAGAGACCTAAAGCTGCAAAGAAATAATTAAGCAGCAGCTAAACTTACAATTGAATGATGGCCGGATATTAATCCGAGTATATTCTCATCAAATATCTTTATTATGTCCGGCATGAACACGTCAAAAGTGAGTACCGATGAATTAATTTTTTAGTTAAGGAGGGAAGTAACGTGCCACGTAAAGGACATACTCCAAAAAGGGACGTATTAGCGGATCCGCTGTACGAAAGCAAAATTGTAACCAAGCTTATCAACCAGATCATGCTGGATGGTAAGAAGGGCGTAGCGCAGAAGATCGTTTACGGTGCGTTTGGAAGAGTCGAGGCAAAGACCGGCAAGCCGGCCCTCGAAGTCTTCGAGACTGCACTTAATAACATCATGCCTTCGCTTGAAGTTAAGGCAAGAAGGATCGGTGGTGCCACATATCAGGTACCTATCGAGGTAAGACCTGAGAGACGTCAGGCTCTCGGCCTTCGCTGGCTTACCAACTTCTCACGCAACAGAAGTGAGAAGACAATGGAGGAGAGGCTCGCAAACGAGATCATGGATGCTGCCAACGAAACCGGTTCTTCAGTTAAGAGAAAAGAAGAAATGCACAGGATGGCAGAGGCCAACAAGGCATTCGCACACTACAGATTTTAATCAGGAGGACACATGGCAGGAAGAGAATATCCACTTGAGCGTACCAGGAACATTGGTATTATGGCTCATATCGATGCGGGAAAGACCACTCTTACTGAGCGTATCCTCTACTACACCGGCGTGAATTACAAGATCGGTGACACACATGAAGGTACTGCAACCATGGACTGGATGGAGCAGGAGCAGGAGAGAGGTATCACAATTACTTCAGCTGCTACCACATGTCACTGGACACTGCAGAAAGAATGCAAACCCGCTCCCGGCGCTTTAGAGCACCGTATCAACATCATTGATACCCCGGGACACGTAGACTTTACCGTAGAGGTTGAAAGATCACTTCGTGTACTTGACGGAGCTGTCGGCGTATTCTGCGCAAAGGGTGGTGTTGAACCCCAGTCAGAGAACGTTTGGAGACAGGCTGACAAATACAACGTACCCCGTATGGCATTTATCAACAAGATGGATATCATGGGTGCAAACTTCTACAACGCAGTCCAGATGATCAAGGACCGTCTGGGCAAGAACGCTGTTCCGATCCAGCTTCCGATCGGAAAGGAAGATGAATTCAAGGGGATCATCGACCTTTATGAGATGCAGGCATACATCTACAACGATGAGAAGGGTGAGGACATTTCAATCATTCCGATCCCCGAAGACATGGCAGATGAGGCTGAGCTTTATCATCAGGACATGGTCGAGAAGATCTGCGAGCTTGATGATGACCTCATGATGATGTATCTCGAAGGCGAGGAGCCTTCCACAGAAGAGCTCAAGGCAGTCATGAGAAGATGCACATGCGAAGGAACCATCATCCCCGTATGCTGCGGAACCGCTTACAGGAACAAGGGCGTCCAGAAGCTTCTTGACGCGATCCTCGAGTTCATGCCGGCTCCTACAGACGTACCGGACATCGAAGGCGTTGACATGGATGGCAATCCCGTCACACGTAAGTCTTCAGATGAGGAACCGTTCTCAGCTCTCGCATTCAAGATCATGACCGACCCGTTCGTGGGAAGACTCGCATACATCAGGGTTTACTCAGGAACACTCAACTCAGGCTCTTACGTTCTTAACGCAACCAAGAACAAGAAAGAGAGAGCAGGCCGTATCGTTCAGATGCACGCCAACAAGAGAATGGACCTTGAAAAGGTTTACTCAGGAGACATTGCTGCGGTTGTCGGATTTAAGACTACCACAACAGGTGACACCATCTGTGATGAGCAGCATCCCGTTATCCTTGAGTCCATGGAATTCCCCGAGCCCGTTATCGAGGTTGCTATCGAGCCCAAGACCAAGATCGGCCAGGGCAAGATGGCTGAAGCGCTCGCTAAGCTCGCAGAGGAAGATCCTACATTCAGGGCTTACACCAACACCGAGACAGGTCAGACGATCATCGCCGGAATGGGCGAGCTCCATCTGGAGATCATCGTTGACAGACTTCTCCGTGAGTTCAAGGTAGAGGCAAATGTCGGAGCTCCTCAGGTTGCTTACAAAGAGACATTTACCAAGGCAGTTGATGTTGACAGCAAGTACGCTAAGCAGTCAGGCGGTAAAGGACAGTACGGACATTGTAAAGTCAAGTTCGAGCCCATGGATGCAAACGGCGAGACCACATTCGAGTTCGTCAACGAGGTTACAGGCGGTGCCATTCCGAAGGAATACATCCCTGCAGTCGGCGAAGGTATCGAAGAGGCAGCACAGTGCGGTATCCTTGCAGGATTCCCTGTACTCGGCATCAAAGCTACAGTTTGGGATGGATCATATCATGAAGTTGACTCTTCAGAGATGGCATTCCATATCGCCGGATCCATGGCATTCAAAGACGCCATGGCAAAGGCAGACCCCGTTCTTCTTGAGCCTATCATGAAGGTCGAGGTAACAACACCTGAAGATTACATGGGCGATGTTATAGGTGACCTCAACTCCCGCCGCGGACGTGTCGAGGGCATGGATGACATCGGAGGAGGCAAGATGATCAGAGGTTATGTTCCTCTGGCCGAGATGTTCGGATATTCAACTGACCTCCGTTCCAAGACTCAGGGACGTGGCCAGTACTCTATGGAGCCCGACCACTTTGCTGAGGTACCTAAGTCGGTATCTGAGCAGATCATCAAGTCCAAAACCACCACCAAGTAATTAATAATTAAGAACTTTATTTTAGGAGG
>JAZOAJ010000253.1:0-2081 GCA_045595385.1 Lachnospiraceae bacterium
ACCATGAAGGGCTTTGGAGAAGGCATCCTGGAGGAGAGCAAGGTACAGGCGAAGATCGTGAAGAACGCCGCCCGCTACCTGACCGGTGAAGCGCAGGAAGGCGCGATTGCCTTTGGCTCTACAGATAACCGGAAAACCTACAACAACACCTCTTCCGTCAACCTGACAGGAAACAACTTCTATGTACGGGATGAGCAGGATATCCGCTCCCTTGCTGTCGAGATTGCCACCCTGACCCGACGTCAACAGCGCGGCAGGGGCCTTCGGATGGCATAAGTTCACGCAACGTTCATCTTTGTTTTAAGCTATTTTTAAGGAAACCATGCTATCATAATCGCATGATATCGAGCAGCGAAAGCGTAAGTCCGGATATCAGAAAAATGATGAGGAGGATACCCATTATGAAAAAGATTCTGACGATGGTTCTTGCACTTTCGCTGCTCTGCACTGCTGCTGTTGCCTTTGGAGAAGGCCCTGGCGGAGGGCGCGGAGGCTTTGGCGGTAATGGTGGCATGAGAGGTGGAGCCGGTGGAATGACCGACAAATCCAGCGATGCAGAGCTACAGTCTATGATTGCTGAAATTGCCCCGAAGTTCCAGCTGCTGACCTACGAGGATACAGAAACCGGCACCAGTCTTCAGTATCAGTTGTATATCCCGGAAAACTATGATGCCAGTCAATCTTATCCGATGATCCAGTTCATTCCTGACTCCAGTGTTGTCGGAAAAGGTACAGACGCTGTGCTGACCCAGGGCTGGGGCGGTCTGATCTGGGCTATGGAAACCGAACAGGAGAAACATTCTGCATTTGTCGTCGTTCCGGTCTTCACTGAAACCATCGTAGACGACAGCCATAATCATTCTGGCCAGATTGATGTGGCCATGCGGATGCTTCAGTCCCTGACGGAAACATATTCCATCGATACTAGCCGGATCTATACAACCGGTCAATCTATGGGTGGCATGACTTCCTTCTATGAAAGCATTGCCTATCCGGATTTCTTCGCTGCCTACCTGTTCGTTGGCAGCCAGTGGGACGTGAGCCAACTAAGCGGTCTTAAGCAGAAACCGTTCTTCTATGTTGTTGCTGCCGGTGACCCCAAAGCGTCTGCTGGGCAAGCCGAGCTGCTGGCAGTTTTCGATGCGGACGGAGCATCTTACAGTCACTCTGAATGGAGCGCCCAGGATACGGCTGATGCGCAGAACGCAGCTGTATCGGCAATGCTGAGTGAAGGAAACAACGCGAACTTTGTCACCTTCACGACAGGAAGTACCCTAGCAGATGGACAGTCCTCCGGTAGCCCTGCCGGAGAACATATGACATCCTTTGATTATGCTTACAAATTGGAAGCTGTACGTGACTGGCTGTTTACACAAAGCAAATAATTGTCAAATCCCATAACATTGGCGTTGCTCACTCGGGCAGCGCTTTCTTTTTACTTGACTTTCAACTCTTGTAGAGGATATATGTTCCTACCAAACGCAAAGGAGGAAACCCTATGTTTTCCATGAGCATCAGGCCCGAGATCCTGAAGAACATCCGGGAAAAGTACCCGCCCGGCACTGCCGTTGAGGTGGTGGAATTCCATGACCAGTACCGGGATATACCGGCAGGGACAAAGGGCCGGGTACTGGCGGTCGATGACACGGGCACGATCCACTGTGAGTTCGAGAACGGTGTATCGCTCGGAGCCCTCTGGGGGATCGATATCGTGAAGAGAATCGATTGAAACAACTGACCGGGAGGAAGCTGCCTGCGAGCGGCTTGTTCCTCTTTTTGGAGGTTTTCCCATGACAGACTATTTCATCTGGAACGGTGTGGACTGTCGGACAAAAGGCATCCATGTATCAGAACTGCCGCCTATCACCATACCGCTGGAACGGAGCAAGCAGACCAATGTCCCGGGTAGGCCGGGAAGCCTGACACAGCTGGAGGGCGATGATGTTTATGACGATATGATCCTGACAGCCACCTGCTTTATTGCTGATCCGGCTCAGATCCCGGCAATCGCTGCATGGCTGAAAGGAAATGGAACGGTGACCTTTGCCAACCGGACTGGCGGGCACTACAATGCCCGGATC
>JAZOAJ010000254.1:0-2879 GCA_045595385.1 Lachnospiraceae bacterium
ATCAATTAAATTTTGTCATAATATTGTTTCGGGAGCAAAGAAAAATGCCTGCAGAGCATATGTCTGCAGGGATCAAAAATCCATATGTAGGTGGGCATGATCACTATATATAGTGATGGCAGCTCATGCCTTGAGCATATATTTTACTTCATCGGAATAACGCCGCCCTCATAAGTATTTGTGATGTACTCTGAAACCTTCTCAGACTGAAGCACCTCAACAAGCTTCTTAGCCCACTCTGAATCAGCGTCAGCATCTGACACTACTACAACATTGGCATAAGTCTGGGCAGCCTCTGAAGAAGCATCCTCCTGAGCAAGCGCATCTGAAGGCTTGAAGCCGGCATCGATAGCATAGTTACCATTCATGCAGGCAAAATCAACTGACTCGATAGATCTCGGGATCTGAGCAGCCTCAACCTCAAGGATCTCAACATTGTGAGGATTCTCAACGATATCCTGCTTTGTAGCTGTGAGACCTACACCCTCCTTGAGAGTGATGATGCCGTTAGCCTGAAGAAGCTGAAGGGCACGAGCCTCATTGGTTGTATCGTTAGGAACAGCGATCTGAGCCTTGTCAGCGATGTTTGAAAGATCATTAGCCTTTCCTGCGTAGATTCCGAACGGCTCATAGTGGATAGCGCCTACTGATGTAAGGTGTGTGCCGTTCTCAGCATTGAAATCATCAAGATATGGCTGGTGCTGGAAGTAGTTGGCCTGGATCTCGCCCTGATCTGTAGCGAGGTTTGGCTGAACATAATCATTGTAAACAACGATGTCAAGGTTAATGCCTGCTGCTGCAAGTTCATCCTTTGCCTGCTCGAGGATTTCTGCGTGAGGGCTTGGTGTTGCACCGATCTTAATGTCTACTGCCTCTGCAAGCGGCTCTACGGCACTGCCTGCTTCAGCGGCAGCCTCAGTCTCCTTAGCGGCTTCTGTCTCACCTGCTGCCTCTGTCTCCTTTGGAGCCTCTGTTGCTGCGGCTGTTGTAGCTGCTTCTGTTGCTGCAGCTGTTGTTGCCTTGGTCTCTGATGAGCCGCAGGCTGCAAGTGATGCTGCCGCAAGAACTGCTGCAAGAACTACTGTTAAATTCTTTTTCATAATGTTCCTCCCTTTTACCGATGTCTGGATCGGATGTTTTTTATTTTAAGCCGGGTTTTTTATTAAAACACCGGCAAAAAAATCACTGTCAGTTCCTTGCTCTCTTATCCGTAGCCCTGGAAACTCTCATCCAGAATTCCTGAATGATCTGCACAAGCACCACAAGGATCACAACCGCGATCATCATGATATCTGTCTTGTAACGGTAATATCCGTAGTTCAGAGCGATGGCTCCCAGTCCGCCGCCGCCTACAAATCCTGCCATAGCCGAATAGCTGAGGATGGTTGTGATACAGATTGCGGCTCCCACAAGAAGGCTTGGCTTTGCCTCAGGGATCAGTACCTTGTATATGATCTGCCAGTTGCTGGCACCCATTGACTTTGCGGCCTCGATAACGCCGGCGCTTACCTCTTTAAGTGAGGATTCCACCATTCTTCCTATATATGGTGCGGAAGCAATGATGAGTGGCGGGATGATGGCCTTCGGTCCCAATGTTGTCCCCACCAGTAATTTGGTAAGAGGAAGCACCATTACGAGAAGTATCAGGAATGGAATGGATCGGAAGATATTGATCACAACACCTAGTGCTGTATGCACCGGATTGCAGGGTGCGATGCCGTCCTTATCCGTCACCACCAGGATCACTCCCAGAGGGATGCCTATAAGATATGAAATAGCGCTGGAGATGAGTGTCATGTAAATGGTCGCCCAGGTCTCCTCTAAATACATGGAAATTGATGCTGCGTCCATCAGTTCACCTCCTCAAACTTTATACTGTTTTCCTTAAGATAATGCAGGAGCTTATCCGCATCCTCTTCTTCACCGGGAAGCTCTACCACCATCTGCCCCACTGCCTGACCTTCAACCTCCTTAGTGTTTGCAAAAAGGATGTTTACCGGTACCTTGCAGGTGAGCACCAGATCCGAAATGATAGGCTGGTGAGCTGAATGGCCGTCAAAAACGATACGTATCTTCCGGTTGGTATCTGCCCCGAAATCCACAGGCTTCACGGAGTCAGCATTACCATCCCCAAGGATAAGCCTGCGGCCGATTTCCGTCTTCGGGTTGCTGAATACCTCCGCCACGGGTCCGCTCTCTGCGATGTGGCTGTGGTCAATGATGGCCACGGAATCGCAGATGGCTTCGATAACCGACATCTGATGGGTAATGACTATGACGGTAACTCCCATCTCCTGATTGATCTGCTTCAAAAGCTCAAGTATCTGAGTTGTGGTCTTCGGATCCAGGGCCGAGGTCGCCTCATCACAAAGGAGCACCTTCGGATTTGTGGCGAGGGCTCTTGCTATAGCCACTCTCTGCTTCTGACCTCCGGAAAGCTGTGCCGGATAGTTCTTAACTCTGTCTTCGAGACCTACGAGTTTGAGAAGTTCAAGAGCTCTCTCCCGGGCCTTCTTTCTGTCCGTTCCTGCGATTTCCAACGGAAAGGTAACATTATCCAGAAGATTACGCTGATCCAGAAGGTTAAACTGCTGGAAAATCATACCCATGTTTCTTCTGGCTTCGCGAACCTCCTTTTCGGTAAGATCGCCGAGGGACTTGCCCTCAAAAATAACTTTACCGCTTGTGGGTATTTCAA
Source organism: Lachnospiraceae bacterium (assembly GCA_045595385.1). Lineage (GTDB taxonomy): Bacteria > Bacillota > Clostridia > Lachnospirales > Lachnospiraceae > RGIG5612. The sequence goes on from JAZOAJ010000254.1 coordinate 2,699, forward strand.
GATAGTTTATACATCTTACAAGTGTTGACTTTCCTGCACCGGAAAGTCCGATGATTCCCTGAACGGAACCCTCCTTTATATCCAAATTAATATCATCAAGCGCAACAACATCCCCGGAACTTGTGTGGAATGCCTTGCCCATGTTGACCAATTGGATGATCACATCACCCTTTGCCATTAA
>JAZOAJ010000255.1:0-15554 GCA_045595385.1 Lachnospiraceae bacterium
CCCGTGAGCATCACTGTCTTGCGGACTCCGTTTTCCTTCAGCTGCCTTATGGCCTCGGCGGAGTGTTCCTTGACTTCGTCTGCTATGACAAGATGGCCTTCATAGTCTCCGTCTACCGCCAGATGTATTATTGTCCCGACGCTGTGGCACGGACCGGCCTCTATGCCTTTCCGGGCCATAAGCTTCAGGTTTCCTGCCGCCACTTCGCGGCCGTCGACAACAGCCGTGACTCCGTGCCCGCTTATCTCCTGTATGTCTTTAACTCTGGATCCGTCGACCGCTCCGGCTCCCGGACATTTCAGATACGCCTCTCTTATGCTCGCCGCGATCGGATGGTCCGACCCGCTCTCGGCATGAGCCGCCAGCTCGAGCAGTTCTTTTCTGTCCATGCTGCTGTGATGGACATCCTGTACCCTGAACACGCCCTTTGTGAGTGTTCCTGTCTTGTCAAATACTACTATTCCCGCCTTGGAAAGTGTCTCCAGGTAATTTGATCCCTTTATGAGTATGCCTGCTTTTCCTGCTCCTCCGATCCCCGCGAAAAAGCTTAAGGGTATGCTGATCACCAGTGCGCACGGACAGCTTATTACAAGAAATGTAAGAGCTCTGTAGATCCATACTCCCCATCCGGGAGCATTTCCCGCGATAAGGCTTACAACAGGCGGGAGCACCGCGAGGCATAAAGCAAGGGCGCATACCACAGGCGTGTAGACCCTTGCGAACTTGGAAATGAAATCTTCAGACTTTGATTTCCTTGAACTTGCATTTTCAACCAGTTCAAGTATCCTCGATACCGTCGACTGGCCGAACTCCTTTGTTGTCCTGATCTTAAGGACACCGCTCATGTTGATGCAGCCGCTTAAGATCTCATCGCCTTCGCCGGCACTCTTTGGAACGCTCTCTCCTGTAAGGGCGCTCATGTCAAGTGATGAACTGCCTTCAGTTATGATACCGTCTAGCGGCACGCGCTCACCCGGATGAACTGTGATGATCTCACCGGGCTGCACTTCTTCGGGAGAGACCTCAGCAAAGGCTCCGTCCCTTAAGACCAGCGCATGGTCGGGGCGTATGTCCATGAGGTCTGTGATGCTCTTTCTGCTCTTTCCCACGGCAACGCTCTGGAACCATTCGCCTATCTGGTAGAACAGCATTACAACGACAGCCTCATTGTAGTCTGCATTTGCAAAATCCTCATATATTGCCAGGGCAAATGCGCCCATGGTGGCGACAGTCATCAGGAAGCACTCATCAAGCGGCCGCAGGTTCTTTATGCCCTTTGCTGCTTTTATTAGTATGTCATATCCGATGATCAGGTACGGGATAAGGAACAGTGCCAGACGGATGAACCCTTTTATCAGGTCCTGAGACTTAAACAGGCTGTCCAGGACCGCTGTCAGCGGCAGGACATTCAGAAGTATGAGGAGCACTGCCGCCACTATTATCCTTATCAGTTTTTTCTTCTGCTTCTTTTTCATTATATGATCAGAACTCTATCTCACAGTCTGAGTCGACCTTTTTGCATGCTTTGAGTACTGCTTTCATGACAGCGGCTTCATCCGCTCCCTCAGCGAATTCCACGCTGATCTTCTGTGTCATGAAATTTACTGTTGCGTCTGCGACGCCTTTTACTTTTTTTGAAGCAGCCTCCATTTCATTAGCACAGTTGGCGCAGTCAACTTCGATCTTATATGTTTTTTTCATCTATATTCCTCCCTTTTAACGGTTCAGAGTTCTTTTAACGATTAAATGGTTGTTTAATCGTTCTGCGTGTAGTATACTACCTTAAGTACCGGGTTTCAATAGTTTTTTATAAAAAGGAGTAAAAAGATGATCCTTCCACACAGCCATCACAGCGGATCGCAGCATCTGGCCGAGCAGATACCCGAAGACGGGTCTTTTATCGTAGTCTCACAGCTGTTCAAACAGCTGAGCGATCCTGTCAGGATCAAGATATTCTGGCTTCTTTGCCATACCGAGGAATGCGTCCTTAATATTGCAGCGATGGTGAACATGAGCAGTCCTGCTGTCGCCCATCATCTGAAGCTCCTTAAGGATGCAGGACTGATAGAGGGACGGAAAGACGGCAAAGAAGTCTATTACAAGGCAACCGAAACTCCGGAGGCATCTGCCCTCCATCTGATGATCGAACAGCTGATGGAAGTATCATGCCCCCGGATGTGAAACGGCATCAATCCGCGTTCATCGGTTTATCATGATATTCTTTATAAAGATCGGGCAGGAATGTCGCCAGATGCTGCTGTTCCACAGTGTTGTGGATCATGACATCCTTCAGATACTGCTCGCAGAGCATGAAAGCCGGAGTTTCCATGTCCCTGACGAACTTTCCGTTCTCCGCTTTATATCCGATCCATTCCCTTGCACAGGTCTCTATTCCCCCGAGCGGGCATTTTCTGGTAACCGAAAGTACCAGATGTGAACCCGGGCAGTCAAATGACTCCCAGCAGGAAGTTATCCCGACACCTGCGTCAACGAGTTTCTGATATCTTTCTTCAGGAAATCCGTAATCCCTGATATCGAAGTTATGTCTTATGGAGCGTATGGCCTTTTCTTTGCCGGAACGCCCCATATCGAGAGTCTCCAGGGTATAGATGCCTTTTTTGAAATCACCGTCGACCAGTCCGTGGTCGATATGGTCGACCTGGTTCCAGAGCTTATAGCGTATGTTGCCGACTCCTTCAGGCAGATGCTCCGAATGGATGTTGAACCATTTTACATACCACATCCTCATTTCCGGAGTTACATTTCCCGGAATGACCGAATAGGTTGCCATGTAGCCCGTGCCGTCCGGCATCATGCAGTAACCGTATTCCACATCGTGATATCCTTCCGGAATGAACAGGTCCATCCAGTCCTCAAGGGCGAGAGCGTCTTTCGGGTCCATCGGTCCCTGATCCAGGAGCTGTGCATACAGCGGATTCGGATAATGCAGCGGATAATCCGTATAAAATCTGGATACCGGCAGCGCTTTCTCTCCCGGTGTCAGTTCAGGTATCTCATAAATAAAAGGTCTCATTGCATATTCCCCCCGTTAATTGTTTTATCATCACTGAAGTCCGAATATCTTAACGGCATTTCCGCCGAGGACCAGATCCTTTTCTTCTTCAGTGATATCGAGTGATCTTATCATCTTTACCCCGTCGCTCAGCCACCCGTGGAACACCGGGAAGGATGACCCGAACAGGATGTGGTCCGCACCGCAGATCTTTACGGCGCTCTCGAGCTGATCCTTTCCGAGCGTGCTTGCATGTGTTGCCTCAAAGAACAGGTTCTTCTCAAGATACTCAAGCACCTTTTCCCTGCTGTCGCTCTCTAGCCTGACCATTGATTCAGCCCTTGCAGACTTCCTCGGGATCATGCTCGCCGCCACGCTGTACCAGTTGCCTCCCAGAAGGGTATGGACAAATTTCACATTGGGCAGTTCGTTGAACATTCCGCTGAAGAGCTCTCTTCCGACCGCGATCGACTGGTCGATGACACGTCCGAGCGTGCGGCGCACATTGTTGTAGTCCACCAGATGCTTCCAGTCTGCAGGAAGCGGTGTATGGCGCACATAGACAGGGATCCCCATCTCGTTTACCCTTGCAAGGAACGGACGGAAAGCGGGGTCGTCCAGATATCTCTCACCGTAATGGCATGCCATCTGCACTCCGCACATCTTCAGCTCTCCTATGCAGCGCTCCAGCTCCCTGTAATTCTCCTCATCGTCCCAGGGCGGAACGCAGGCGAGGGCAAATATGCGGCCGTTTGAATCAGCGCACATCTGAGCCGCGTCGTCATTTACCATGCGGCAGGTCTTTATGTCCAGCCACTCCTGCCAGCAGGGGATCTTGATGATGCCGGCATCGACGCCGCATTCATCCATCGCATCCAGCTTGACTTTCAGGGAATACTCACCGTCCACATAGTTCAGGTTGTCAAGTCCCTCAGGCTTTTCAAGGAGAAGCTGCCTGAGTCCTCCCGCTGTGCTGCCCACATAAGCCCTGTAGCCTGAATCTTCCGGAATGCAGTTAATGAATCCGTTCAGCATCTCCTCGTTGTCGTAGAGGTCAACCGGGACATGGTCCATACATGTATCAACTACCATTTTCCTTCTCTCCTTATCCACATTTATTTCCATGACGCTATCCTTTTCAGCATCTTTTCATGCATTGCGTCTATGCGCGGAGTCTCAATGCCGCAGGTCCTGCCCATGTCGGCTATGTCTTTGCTGAACAGTTCATATTCTCCGCTTATGTGCCTGTCGAAGTCACGGCTTAAGCTGCTGGTCGAATCATCTGTAGTGTTGTACAGTTTACGCATGTTGCCGTCGACCAGGTCATCCGGCACGGAAACCCCGAGTGCCTTTGCCACATTGAAAGCTTCGGCCATTATCTCACGGTACTCCTCCACCATGGCTTCATCGTGCTTTATGTCGCCTATCGTGACATCATCGGCAGCGGTCATGCCGTTGTAGGCGCAGTTAAGGATATATTTGCTCCAGCATGCAGCCCTTACGTCATCTGACGCGCGGGTCTTGATGCCCGCTCCGTTCAGCACTTCAATGCACTCATTCAGTCTTTTCCGCTCTTCCTCATTTTCAACCACGGGACCGGTATAAATATTGGTATAGTTTCCGAGCTGCCTGATGGAGCCGTCCTCAGTGACCATTGAAACGGTGTAGATGACGCTCATCATCGTGTGCGCCTGCGGAAAGAGGCCGTGGATCCTGTCTGCAGCTGTCACCCCGTTCATCACAGGCATTATCACGGTATCAGGCCCCACCGCGCTTTTGAACTGCTCCGCTATCCCCTCAAGGGCGGCATTCTTAACGCTCACGATGACGAGATCAAAGTTCTCACCGCCGTCTGTCCTTTCAATTACGCGCTCCGGCCGGACTGTATAGCTGCCGTACAGGTCGCTGTCGGCAACGAGGCCTTTTTCCTTAAGTTCCTCTGCTCTTTTTCCTCTTGCGATAAGTGTTACATTACCGCCGTACTTTCTTATCAGCTGCGCGGCGATGAGGCCGCCGACTCCTCCGACTCCCGCAACTAATATCTTCGGGTTGTTCGTATCCATGTGTCTCTCCTATATCACTTTAAATGTCTTCCATTTTCCGCTCTTGTATCTTACCCATACCATGACTGCCTTGACGGACCAGTCGAGGACCATCGCTATGGCTATCCCTATGACGCCCCATCCGAGCACAAGCCCGAACAGGAAGGCAAAAACGCCTCTTACCACGACTGACGAGACGATCGCGCTGATCATGGTGTATCTTGCGTCTCCCGCCGCCCTCAGTCCGCTCGCCAGGGCATAGCTTATTGCGCAAATGCTGCCGTTTAAGGAGTTATGTATGATTATCAGTATCAGCGCATAACGGGCCGCCTCTGCGCTGAGCGAGTAAATGTGCAGCAGACCCGCTCCTATACCTATAAATGCAAAGTTCCATAGGTTCGCCCAAATGAGCGTTATGCGCAGGAGCTTCTTCATGTAATACTCCGCGCCTTCTATGTCGCCTGCCCCCATGTATCTGCCGACAACGGTTATGAAGACAGGCCCCATTGCCAGGTTGAACATGGCCGAGAGCGCCCAGATGCTCTGGGCAACTCCGTTTGCCGAGATCTGCGCGTTGCCGTACAGGGCGACTATCGCTCCTATTGCAGTCTTTGTCAGCTGGAAGAGCCCGTTCTCCACGCTTCCCGGAAGCGCTATCTTAAATATCCTCTTCAGCATTCCCGGGTTAACGCAGAATACATATTTTGCAAGCAGGAATACCGTACTTTTCCTGTTTGAGACCAGTACTGTCATCACCACCGCGGCAAGCGCGTGGGAGATGAGCGAAGGTACCGCGACTCCTGCAACGCCCGCATGGAGCACGAATATGCCTATGGCATTTCCGGCCACGTTGACGATGTTCATTCCCATCGAGACATACATGACGGTACGTGTCTTGCCCATGCTCCTGTTTATGCCCGCTCCGGCATTGTACATGCCAAGAAAGACATAGGACAGCGCGAGTATCCTCATGTACCTTATGCCCGCTTCCTCCACATCGGCATCAACTGCGCCGTACAGGAAACGGAAAATGTAAGGCCCGAGGAAAAATACAATGGTTCCGACCAGAAGCCCTATGACTGCTGCCGACATGAAGAGCTGTCCTGCCGCGAGATTGGCATGTCCCCTCTGGCGCGAACCTATGTACTGGCTCACAACCACCGAGCCTCCCGCGGCTATCGCCGCGAATATCAGCACGAACACGTTGTTCAGCTGTATCACCAGAGATACACCCGATATGGCTGCCTCTCCCGCGTGGCTGATCATGAATGTGTCCGCGACTCCCACGAGCAGATTCAGGAACTGCTCCACAACTATGGGTATTATGAGCGCTGTCAGCGCACTGTTGCTGAACTGCTTTCTCTCTTCCGGGATCTGCTGCCCGGGCTCTGTCAATCTATTCCAAAATCCTTTTACTGCGCTGGTTTCCACTTTTTTCTCTTCCGGTATTTGTTAATGATTATAATAAAAATCTTTAAATCTGTCATCAGGCGGTTCAAAGGCAGTTTTTCAGTACTCGTAAAATGCGATACTCCCGTTAAAAGGAGGCATGGCCATGAAGCTCACTGACAGCCGCTTTATCGAAGAACTGATAATCTGCATAAAAGCTGACGAGGCTGTGGCGCTCAGTTTTGCAGAGCACCCGGAAGCCTGGGCCGGGAAGGAATATGCCCGGCAGCAGGAGATGCGGCGTGCCATAGCCAGGAGCGTACGTTCAGGGTATGGAAATAATTATGAAAGAATTTATCCTCTTTAAGGTTCCTCTTAGGTTTAAGCTCTATCATTAAATTATCAAAACCGCTTATAGGAGACAGATCATGAAAACCATGTTAAACGATCCTCTTTCATAAAGAAGGCCGCAGCGGTCTTCACCATCCTTGCCCTTTCTTTAGCGGTATGCATCCCGGCTTTTGCCGATGATGGCACTCCCCCAGCGCCATCGGAAGGCGGCATGCCGTTTTCAGAACAGGGAGACTCCCACCGTCAGGAGGCGGCCCGCAAGGAGCTCCTCCTGACGGTGGAGACCCCGAAGGCGCACCACTTAGCGGCAGTTTCCTCAGCCCGTAAAAAAAGGGACTGACATAATCCTTAAACAGGTGGTAGAATAGCAGACAGTCTGAAAACCCATCAGGAGGATAACAATGAGTTTCACTGTTTACTATAATAAAAATGAAAAGCAGGATGTCCGGAACATCTACTGGCATGATACAGAAGCTTATGAAGAGATAAAGCTGCAGGATGTATGCACTGCATACCGGGTGGATACCGGACTTTCATTTGAGAGCGAAGAAGAAGCCCGGGCCAAAGCAGATGAGCTCAACGCCGAAGAGGCAAAACATCCTTTTGAAAATAAGGGTGATGTCCTGCTGTGCTACTTTGTGCAGGAAAGCGGAAAATAGTAACCGTTTGAACATAAAGCAATAAAAAACCGCAGTCCCTTGGGGCTGCGGTTTTGTGATCAGATGTTTTTATGCCATTATTCAACAGGAACAAACTTGAACGGACTTCCGTCAGCATGACCCTTTGCGTCCTGATCGCCGGCTGATACTATCTCGTATGCCTTGCCGGTCTTTTCTGCGAACTTGTTAACAGTCCACTGAGCCTGCTCACAGGTAGGCGCGGTCTCGACAACCTCTCCGGTCTGGGCATCCTTGATAAGGAATCCCTGTCCGTTGGCTCCTGTAAAATAATGCTCATCTTTGACAAGCTGCTGCCTTACTGTCTCTACTTCTCTCATTAATTTAACCTCCGTTTAAGTTTTCCCTTATGAGATATTACTATAAATTTACAATTTAAGTCAAACATTATCATAAACTCTTATGATGCCTGATATTTCCCTGACTACGGACATTCCCCTCAGGATATCGGTTGCGTCATCAAAGTTTTTCTCGACTACCCTGTCAGTTATTATTACCAGCTCTGCAGTGTCGCCGTTTCCGGATTTCTGGACAACCTGGGAAATGCCGACTCCGTTATTTCCGAGCACTCCGGCTATGTTTGCAAGTACGCCGGGGCGGTCCTGCGCCTGCATGCGGATAAAGAACTTGCTCTCGCAGTCGCGTATGTCCTTGACGGGCAGCTGTCTGTAGCAATTGCGGCTGACACGTCCGCAGCAGTCAAACAGAATGTCCCTGCACACGTCGATTATGTCTCCCATTACAGCTGTGGCGGTCGGCATCTCTCCAGCGCCTCTTCCGACAAGAGTAATGTCGTCCATGGCTTTTCCGTGGATGAATACGGCATTGAACGAGCCTCCCACTCCCGCAAGTGAATGGTTCTGCGGAATGAGCATCGGATGGACCTTTACCTCTATGCCGCTGTCAGTATTTCTGGCGACGCCAAGAAGCTTGATCACATAGCCGAATTCCCTTGCATATCCGATGTCTTCCGCAGTGATCTTCGTGATGCCTTCCGTATAGACCTGTGAGAATACGACTTTTGTATGGAACGCGTTTGATGCCATGATCGCCACTTTTCGGCCGGCGTCAAGTCCCTCAACATCGGCTGTGGGATCTGCCTCCGCATATCCGAGTTCGGTCGCTTTGGCAAGGGCATCCTCATAGCTCATGCCTGTCTCGGACATCTGCGTAAGGATATAGTTCGTAGTCCCGTTCACTATGCCCATGATCTCAGTGATCTCGGCTCCGGCAAGGCTCTGTTTCAGAGGTCTTATTATGGGGATCACTCCCGCTACGGCTGCCTCATAAAGAACATCGGCACTGTTTGCGGCTGCTGCCCCGCCTATCTCCTCACCGTACTGCGCGAGCAGATCCTTGTTTGCAGTAACGACCTGTTTGCCCTTTGCAAGGGCTTCAAGCACATATGTCTTCGCAGGCTCTATTCCGCCCATGAGCTCAACCACGATATCGATGTCAGCGTCGTTTATGATATCCGCCCATGCAGATGTCAGCACTTCCCTGTCATATCCGGGTCTTTCCTTGGAAGCGTCACGTACCAGGACTTTTTTGACACATATCTCAGCGCCTGCCTGCTGGCGGATCTCATCCTTTTGTCCCGCAAGCAGCTTATAGACCCCGCCGCCAACTGTGCCGGCGCCAAGGATCGCTATGTTGATCACGCTCTTTTCCTTATTATTTCCCATTATTCCCATCTTCCTTATCAGTCGTTAAATCTGGTTATATTTTCCTCGTTCAGTATGAAATCATACGTATTTATGTCTTCACGGAGAGTCCATCCCGCCTTGTGCCAGAACTGGTTTCCGGCCTCATTTCTCTTATAGGCAATGAGGGAAACCTTGTTGATGTGTTCCTCCTGGAGAGCGCGCATTGCGGCAACCGCCATCGCCTTCCCTATGCCCTGGCGCCTGAACTCTTTTTTGACGCAGACATGATAGAAACATGCCGTACGCCCGTCATGGCCGCCGAGTATCGTCCCTATGACCTGCCCATCCTTTTCAGCGACGATGCTGGTCCCGGGGTTCCTGCGTATGAATGCGGCCACTCCTTCGGGAGAGTCATCGATCGAGCGGATACCGAATCCGCTTATGGACATCCACAGGTCTTTGACCTGCGGATAGTCCTCTATGGTCATTTTTCTGATGATTATTCCCTCAGTCATCTTCTCCCCTTTAAATGCCCAGCAGGTCACTGTATTCCTTCAGCGCCCCGTCTGTCTCATGGGCAAGCACTTTCTTTGCAAGGACCTTTCCGAGCTGAACGCCTTCCTGGTCAAAGCTGTTGAGGTTCCATGCAAATCCCTGGAACATGATCTTGTTCTCAAAATGGGCAAGAAGCGCTCCGAGTGCCTCCGGGTTCAATTCGTCACCGATGATAATGCTTGAAGGACGTCCGCCGTCAAATTTCTTGTTGGGGTTTTCATCATCTTTTCCGCAGGCAAATGCGACGATCTGGGCTGCTACGTTCGCGCAGAGTTTCTGCTGGCTTGTAGTTCCCTGGATGAGTGTATCGGTTCCCATCTGGCTGTTCTTAAATCCTATGAACTGGAGAGGCACTATGTCCTTTCCCTGATGGAGCAGCTGGTAGAACGAATGCTGTCCGTTAGTGCCCGGCTCGCCGAAGAGGACAGGACCGGTCTTATAATCCACGGGCTCGCCGAAGCGGTTCACTGACTTGCCGTTTGATTCCATGTCAGCCTGCTGTAGATGCGCAGGGAAACGGCTGAGCGCCTGCGAATAAGGAAGGACCGCAGTTGCCTCCATCCCCAGGATATTTCTCTCATATACGCCGATCAGGGCATCGATAAGCTCAGGGTTCTTATGGAAATCCTGCTCATCTGACAGTTTGTCTTCAGCAGCAGCTCCTGCCAGGAAACGTGCAAATATGTCCGGACCGAAGCAAAGGGACAGCATCGCGCCTCCTACGGCTGAAGTTGATGAATAACGTCCGCCAATATGGTCATCCATGAAGAACGCTGCAAGATAGTCGCTGCTTGAAGCCAGCGGAGAGGTTTCGCTTGTCACTGCCAGCATGTGCTTTGACGGGTCAAGCCCTCTCTTCTGAAGAGCTTCCTTGACAAATGCTTCATTTGTAAGGGTCTCCAGTGTGGTCCCCGATTTGGAAACGAGGATGAACAGCGCGCGTGACACATCTGTGGAGTCAAGGACTGCTGCCGCGTCATCCGGGTCCACATTGCTGATGAACTTTGCTTCCATCTTGAAGAAGCCGTTCTTTTTTGCCCAGTTTTCAAGAGCTATGTACATTGCCCTCGGGCCCAGGTCACTTCCGCCTATACCGATCTGTACTACGGTATTAAATGTCTCGCCTGCTGCATTTGTGATCTCACCGTCATGCACCTTTTTTGCGAAAGCGGCGATCTTCTCCTGCTCCCTGACATAGAATTCACGTTTGTTTACGCCATCGGCGATAACATCGCCTCCGAGCTGTCCGCGTGTCAGCTGGTGGAGCACAAGGCGTTTTTCACCGGTATTGATCATCGCACCGTTATAAAGTTCCCTGTACTTTTCAACAAGCTGAGCTTCTTCGGCAAGCTCTGCCAGCGCGTCAAGAACTTCTTTATTTACTGCTTTTGCGGCATAATTGAACGTCAGGCCTCCTGCCATCGGGACAGAATAGGTCTTTACTCTTTCAGCCCCGCTTTCGCCGCTCATTTCCTTTGCAAGATCTGCTTTAGCCAGTTCCTGAAGTTTCCTGTAGGATCCCAGCTTATCAAGATTCTCCCATCTGATCATTTTTATTTCCTCATTTCATTTTGTTTTTATTTTCTTCGTAAGAGTCAATATGTTCTTATTGTTTTCATACTTGTATTCCACGCTGTCCATGGTATTTTTGACAATGTGCACGCCGAGACCGCCTATCTCCCGTTCCTCGGCAGAAGTTGTTATGTCCGGAGTTTCATTCTGCAGCGGATCAAAAGGCATTCCTCCGTCTATGACCCTTATGATCACTTTGCTCTTGTCTTCCATCTGGCCGATCTGTATCTTTATCGACCCTGTATGGCCTTTGTACGCATATGACGCTATATTGCTTGCGATCTCGTCTATGGCAACATCTATCTGGAGCTTCGGCTTCATCTCGCATCCGTACTCTTCCAATACAGAGTCCATGAATTCCGTTATCACAGGTATGTTTTCGATCTTTGCGTCCACGATCAGCTCACGGTACTCCTCATTTCCGCCAATGTACCTGAACGCAACCATTGTGATATCATCAAACTGTTCGGCTTCTCCCTTGAACTCTTCTGCCTGTGCCTTTATGCCCTCGCACAGTTCCTGCATGCCGTCATCAATGTGTTCATTGACATACTCCAGCAGCCTGTCGTTGCCGTACAGCTCTTTTGCAGAGTTGGTGCTCTCGGTCACTCCGTCGGTATACAGATACAGAATATCTCCGGTGTTCAGAGTCAGCTCCTGGCTTCTGTACTTTACTCCTTCCATTCCGGCAAGAACAAAATCATGCTTCCCTTTCAGGTATTCAAACTTTCCCTAGTGGCTGATGAGCGGAGGATTATGTCCTGCGTTTACATAGTCTACTTTGCCCGTGCTCAGTTCTATGATGCCCAGCCAGCCGGTTACAAACAGTCCATAATCATTGCTCTCACACATGAGTGAATTGGCCCTTGTAAACACATCGCCTGCCTTCATGCCAAGCATGCCGTGGTCTTTGATCAGAGTCTTTGCAGTCACCATGAACAGTGCTGCAGGGACGCCCTTTCCGGAAACATCGGCGATGACCAGCGCAAGATGGTCGCTGTCTATCATGAAGAAATCATAGAAGTCTCCTCCTACCTCTTTTGCGGGATTCATGCTGGCGTACAAGTCAAAATCTGTCCGCTCCGGGAATGGCGGGAATATCTTCGGAAGGAGGTTCGCCTGAATGTCCGCCGCTACCGAAAGCTCTCCGCTGATCCTTCTGCCTTCACGGAGTGATTCGACCATTTCATTAATGCTGACGGCAACGTCACCAATCTCATCTTTTGTGTTCAGTTCCAGCTTGTCTTCAGGAAGCTCGCCGTTTCCTATCCTCTGAAGATAGTCCTCCATGCTTTCTATCAGCTTTGTGGATCTGTTCAAAAGGAGGTATATGCTGGCGCCGACGATCAGGATTATGATAACGACAAGGATTATGATGCTTCTGGTCGCTCTTGAAGCCGCAGCATTAATGGCTTCCATGCTCCTTCCTACGACAATGACACCGACAACTTCTCCGGCATTATTCTTTAATGTCTTGTAATAACAGTATATCTGGCCGCCTGCAACATTTGCCGCGCCGGAGTATTCGCCATCTCTATCCAGCACATCAGCAACCTTTTTATCAATGTATGTTCCGACTATGGACTGACCGTCAGGTCCTTTTGTGGTTCCCGCAACACGTATAAAGTGGCCCTGCTGATATCCTGTCCTGTTGTCACCTGTCCATTCGAGACCTTCGTCGCCGCATTTCATGAATGTATACACAAAAGTCCCTGTTTTTTCCTCTGCCTCATAAAACGGCGCGGTGTTGGCCTTTTCTTCCGTGCCGTTGCCTATCAGTACATCGCCTTTGAAAAGGGTCCCGTCTTCTATGCGCCAATCGGAATCCTGCATGCCGCTCAATACGTCTTCCAGATAATTGATATCGGTCTTCAGTTTTGTCAGCATCAGATCTTCCACGGTTGTAACGTTGAAGCGGGCCACAATGATCAGCACCGCTGCGGCAACGATGATGCAGAATACCACTACGGACACAAACAGTTTAGACCCCAGTGTCCTGAAGCTGAAAAACCTTTCTAACCTGCTCTCCTTTTTTTCCTTCATGATCAGCCCTTTCTAGACTATGAAGCCTCCGTCAGATGTTATTACCTGTCCTGTGATAAAGCCGGCTTTTTCCGATGCGATAAATGCAGCAAGATCCGCTATGTCCTCAGGTTTTCCAAGTCTCCTGAGCGGGGTCTCATCCGCAAGCGTATCCTTTACTCCCTCCGGGAGCTCGTCCAGCATGTCTGTGTCTATCACTCCGGGCGCAATGCAATTGACTCTTATGCCGGAAGGCGCCAGCTCATTTGCAAGTGACCGGGTGAATCCTATGAGTGCAGCTTTGGTGGCTGAATAGGCGCTTTCGCAGGAAGCCCCGCGAAGGCCCCACATGCTCGAGATCGTGATGATGCATCCTTTTTTCTCGTGCAGCATGTACGGTATGGCGCACTGAACTGTGTTGAATGCACCGTTAACATTTACCTGGAAGAACCTGTCCCAGCGTTCTTTGGTTATGTCCTGTATCTGGACCTGCCCCGCAATCCCTGCGTTGCTCACCAGAAGATCAACTTCGCCGAGGTTTTCCCTTATATATGCGAACATACGCTCCACAGCGGTGCGGTCACTGACATCAGCCTGGAATGTGACAGCTCTGCTGCCATACTGTCTTACCAGTTCGGCAGCCTCTTCAGCCTTGTCTTTTCTCTTTTCATAATTTATGCAGACATCATACCCGTCCTCGGCCAGTTTCAGGGCGATCGCCCTTCCTATGCCACGGGATGATCCCGTTACAAGCGCGACTTTACTCATTGCAGGCCTTTCCTTTTATCCGAGAAGCGCCGAAACGAGTGCCGGTACAGCTGCCAGTGTCTCCTCGTCCGGATTCCAAAATGACTTAATGTTTTCCTCCACGACAGTAAAACCGGCTTTTGTGAGCTGCTCCTGAAGTATCTTCACTGACTCGCCGCTCCAGCCGTAGCACCCGAACGCTGCAGCCTTCTTATTCCTGAATTTAAGCTGTCTGACGAATTCGAGCCACCCCGCAACGCTTGAAAGGATGCCGTTGCATACTGTGGGAGATCCGACAGCGATGGCCTTCGACCTGAATATCTCGGTCATGACTTCATTCTTGTCTGCCTTGGCGATGTTGAACACCTTTACTTTAGTCGCAGGGCTCTGTACATGTATCTCCTGCGCGATCCTGTGGGCGATCTGTGCAGTTCCTTCCCACATGGTGTCATATGCGATGGTGATCTGGTCCTCCTGATAAGCATTTGCCCATACTGCATACTGCTCTACTATCTGCATGGGGTCCTCTCTCCAGATGGCCCCGTGCGAAGGAGCTATGATATCTATGTCGAGGCCGAATCCCTTGATCTCCTCAAGCTTCTTTGCCAGTACCTGGGCAAACGGGTTGAGGATATTGGCAAAGTATTTCTCTGCCTCTTTATACAATGTGCATCTGTCCGCCACGTCATTGAACAGCTCTGCTACCGCGTAGTGCTGGCCGAAAGCGTCATTGCTGAACAGGATGTTGTCTCCGGTCATGTATGTTGCCATTGAATCCGGCCAGTGGAGCATGCGCATCTCAATGAACACGAGTTCCTTGCCGTTTCCTATGGCAATGCGGTCTCCGGTCTTGACCACATGTAAGTCCCATCCGCGCTTTCCGTACTGTCCCTCAAGGCTCTTGACTGCATTTGCCGTGCAGTAGATCGGTGTCCCGGGGATTTCTTCCATGAGCGCAACGAGAGAACCCGAGTGGTCGCACTCACCATGGTTTGCCACGATGAAATCGATCTTTTTCAGGTCGATCTCATTTTTCAGGTTCTCCACAAAGTCTTCCCTGTGAGGAGTCCATACTGTGTCAATAAGTACTGTCTTTTCTTCCTCTATGAGATAGGCATTCTGGCTTGAACCGTTCATTATGGAATAGTCATCGCCGTGAAAGCTCTCCAGCTCCCAGTCAATATATCCTACCCAGCTGACATTTCCCTTTATGTGCTTTCTCATTCTAAAATCCTTTCCCTACTCTCCGAAGAGCGCAGTTGAAAAATATCTCTCCGCCGTATCCGGAAGGACTGTAACTACAGTCTTTCCCGGGCCGAGTTTCTTTGCGAGCTTAAGTGCTGCCGCCACGTTTGTCCCGCTTGAGATGCCGACCATGAGGCCTTCTTCCCTTGCGAGCCGCTTTGCCGTGCTTATCGCTTCCTCATCTGTCACAACATATATGTCGTCATAGATGGTCCTGTTCAATATTTCAGGTATGATGCCGTCACCTATGCCCATCTGCATGTGGGTTCCTATGGTCCCCCCTGCAAGAATGGCG